>DASXHY010000155.1:0-7134 GCA_036488095.1 Verrucomicrobiia bacterium
TTGCCCGCGGCCGTGGTCCTGGTCTGGCAATCCACGCGCAAGTTCCGGCGCGCGACCTGGCTGGCAGCGGTTGGCTTGACCGTCTTTCTCGGCGTCGCCGGACTGTTTTTGTCCGGGTCCAAATCGGGATGGCTGATTGCCCTCGCGATTGGCGTGTTCTGGCTTTGCCGATTGAAGTGGCCGCGCCGGATGAAATGGATGGTCGTCCTCGCGCTCGTCGCGGGGGGCTTGATCATCTTCGCACTGCGATTTCAAACTTACTTCGCGAAAGGCGCGACCAGCGTCGGCGCGCGGTTTGATTACTGGCACGCCGCTGCGCACGTAACCGCCGAACATCCGGCATTCGGATCCGGGCCGGGAACATTTCAGCGTCCTTACGCGGTGTTGAAACGCCCGGATGCGGAAATGGCGCGGCTCGTTCATAACGATTATCTCGAACAGTTCTCAGATTCCGGCTTGGTCGGCGGCATCAGTTACGCCGCTTGGATCGGGCTGTTGCTCTGGACGCTCGGCCGGCGAGTGTGGACGGCGGGCGACTGGCTGCCCTTCGCTATCTTCACCGGACTGCTGGGATGGTTCATTCAAGGTTTCATTGAATTCAGTTTGTTCGTCCCTGCCCTGGCATGGACGGCATTTACTTTGAGCGGTTGTCTTTTGAGTTGGACCGCAAATCAGGTCGACAAATCAAGGACGGCTGTCTAGGCTCACGCGCGATGAAGATTCTCTTCCTCAACGGCCCCAACCTGAACCTACTCGGCCAACGCGAGCCGGAAGTTTATGGCCGCACCACCTTGAAGGACATCGAAACCAAAGTTCGTGACCGCGCGGCCAAGCTAGGCGCCGAAATCGACTTTCGCCAATCCAACCTGGAAGGCGAATTAGTGGCTTGGATTCAGCAATCCAAGGGTAACTTTGACGTTATCGTTCTCAATGCTGCTGCATATACGCACACTAGCATCGCTTTGCGGGACGCCATCTCGGCGGTGGGTGTTCCGACCATTGAGATCCATCTCTCGAATATCCACGCGCGCGAGGAATTCCGCCATAAATCGCTAATTGCTCCAGTCTGCAAGGGCCAGATTTCTGGCTTTGGTGCCAATTCCTACATTTTGGCAGTTGAAGCATCAGTTATCGTTAACGTAAAGTAGAACTTGTGTTTTATTGCAGTAAAATACGGTTTTTTTGGTCATTTTTATCGACTCAGCTTTCACGTTAGATTTACTTCTTGACGCTTTTTTGGCCGGGGGCTATGTTGCCCGCCATCGAACAATCGGTTTCAAGCAAAGCCGTACTTTGGCTGCTGCTTTTTGCTTCCTGACAGTGTCTGGTAAACGAGTTGGGCAACGAATTTAACGATTAAACAACTGTGGATCTCAAAGATATAAAGGCCATTATTGACCTGATGAAGAAGAACTCCGTATCGGAGTTCGAATTGGAAAAGGAAGATTTCAAAATCAAGCTGAAGCGCAACGCCGGTGGCGGAACGATGCAGCCCGTTGTTTACGAAGAAGCGCCAATCGTCACCTACAACCCCCCCGCCGCGATTTCCGGCGCTCCGCCGGCCCAACTTACCGGTGCCTCGGCCGCTTCCGGTGCTCCCGCCAATATGAGCGGCTCCGGGGAACAGGAAATCAAGTCACCCATGATCGGGACGTTTTATCGCTCGCCCTCCCCTGAATCCGGACCGTACGTCGAAGTGGGACTGGAGGTCAATACGGACACCGTCGTGTGCATCATTGAGGCTATGAAGGTGATGAACGAAATCAAAGCCGAAGCCAGAGGCATCATCACCCAGGTTTTGGTGGAGAACGGGAAACCGGTGGAGTTCGGCCAACCGCTGTTCAAGATTCGCCCCAACTGATCGTTAAATTAGTTAAACAAGTGATTAGTTAAATAACTAATCGCATATCGCTTGAAAAACTATTTAACCCATCTAACTCATTTAACTTATTTAACTCGTTCGACCATTTGCCATGTTTGAAAAAGTTCTGGTAGCCAATCGCGGAGAGATTGCTGTGCGCATCATCCGCGCGTGCAAGGAGTTGAATATCCGCACCGTAGCCGTTTATTCCGAGGCGGACAGCAACTCGATGCACGTCCAATTGGCGGACGAAGCCATCTGCATCGGCAAAGCCCCGGCCAATGAAAGCTACCTGCGCATCGACCGGCTCATCAGCGCCGCGGAAATCGCGGACGTGGATGCGATTCATCCTGGCTACGGGTTCCTGTCGGAAAACGCGCATTTCGCCGATGTTTGCCAGAGCTGCAATATCCGGTTTATCGGCCCGAGTTCGCGCGCAATGAGCGCCATGGAAGACAAGGCCGTCAGCCGCGCTCTCGCCAAAAAAGCCGGCGTGCCCACGCCTCCCGGCTCAGAGGGAACGGTCGAAAACGAACAGGACGCTTTGGCAGTGGCCAAGAAAATCGGTTACCCGGTCATGATCAAGGCGATCGCTGGCGGCGGAGGCCGCGGAATGCGCGTCGCGCACAACGATATTTCGCTCGTGAAAGGTTTTCACACCGCCCGCACCGAAGCGGAAAAGGCTTTTGGCAACTCCGGCGTCTATATCGAAAAATTTATCGAGAACCCGCACCACGTCGAGTTTCAGATCATGGCCGACACCAAGGGCCACGTCATTCACCTGGGCGAGCGCGATTGCTCCATTCAACGACGGAACCAGAAAGTCGTCGAGGAAACCCCTTCCCCGTTGATCGAGCACAAGTTCCGCAAGCTGCGCGACAAAATGGGCAAAGCAGCGGTGAAAATCGCCGAAACGGCCAATTACACCAACGCCGGCACGGTCGAGTTCATTGTCGATGACAAGGGCGATTTTTATTTCCTCGAAATGAACAAACGCATCCAGGTGGAGCACCCGATCACGGAGGAAGTGACTGGCATTGACCTGGTGCGTTACCAAATAATGGTCGCAATGGGCGAGCCGTTGCGCCACAAGCAGGGAGACATACAGTTCAAAGGCCACGCCATCGAGTGCCGCATCAATGCCGAAGACCCGTTTGACGATTTTCGCCCCAGCCCCGGCCGCATCGAAATGTATTACCAACCGGGCGGACGCGGCGTCCGCGTGGACACGCATGCCTACGCCGGTTACACGATCCCTTCGTCCTACGACTCAATGATTGGCAAGCTCATCACCTACGGCAAAGATCGCCGCGAAGCGATGGACAAGATGAGCCGGGCATTGGGCGAGTACATGATTACGGGCGTCAAAACGACCATTTCGTTCCAACAAGCCATCCTGCAGGATCCGAACTTCCGCCGCGGTGTTTATTCCACCAACTTCGTCGAACACCTGCTCAGCGGCGCGCGCCGGGAGTTGATTGAGGTAAAGGGATAGGCATTTACGATTTGCGATTTACGATTTACGAGCGAAAGGAAAATGGATTGCGCTCGTAAATCGAAAATTAATCAGCACTTCACCAGGCGCTCTGCGACTGCGCCGATTACCGCTCCGACCATGTAGGCAATAAGATTTTGCCACGAGAAGCTGGAACCAAGCAGAAGATGGCCGATGGTCGAATTGCGGAAGTCATCGAGCCATGGCGCGCGGTAGAGTTTGCAGAACTCGACGCAATAGGAAGCGGCCAAGGTATAGACAAAGATCTGCCACGTCGGCTTTCTCGGAAACACAATGCCCCAGGCAACGAATACCATCAGCGCCCACAGGGCATCGCCGGGATACTTCCCAAGCGCCTCCGGAAAAAGAACCGGATAACGTCTCGATGCCAGCCCGAGCAATACGACAAAGACGAGCGCGACAAAAGACCACGTCCTTCTTCTGGCGCAAGCGTTTGACGATGCTTTTTCCACCTCACTATAGTTTAGCGAAAATGGTTCGTGCGGGCAAACAGCAAAGCGGGCGCGGCGCCATTTACGATTTGAGATTTACGGGCGGACAGAAAACGGATTGCGGCTCGTAAATCTTATTCGTAAATCGAAAATCAGTCAGTATTTCACTGCGCAGCCGTAAGGCTTGGTTTCCGTCACTGTCACTTTTTCTCCGGCCAAAGTTTTGTTCACGGCATCGCGGACATAATTGTGCGCTTTGTGCGGGTCATGTTCCGGGTCTGGTTGGTCATCAATTGCGCCCGCGTAAACCAGCGTTCCGCTCTGATCAATGACGAACATATCTGGCGTGGTTTTCATTCCGTACAAATGGCCAATGGCGCCGGAGCTGTCATCCAGCCACGCGGTGGCGTGGATCTTATATTCAGCCCATTCCGCCCGCGCCTCTGCCGGCGTGCGATGAGTGTGGTTGTGCGGATTGACAGAATTCACCATCAGCCACACGACGCCTTTGGCCGTCATCTCCTGCTGCAATTCCTGCATGGAGCCGGTCTGAAACTGGTTATGGCAATACGGGCAATCCTGGTTATAAGATTCCAGCACGACCACCTTGCCTTTGTAATCGCTGAGATGAAAAGTTTTGCCGTTGATATCCGTGCCGGTGAAATCAGGCGCCGGTTTGCCAATCTCGGCGGCGGCCAACGCGCCGGAGACCATCACCATCCATCCAAAAAGAGCTATCAGTCGTTTCATAATCATCCTTTCGCAGTCGATTTAATTATAGATTAAGAGCGAAGAAGGGACAAATGGGTTCAACTATTTTGTCGCGCGATCGAGGGCAGCCAGGACAATTCCCGGAGTCAACACTTCCGGCAGCACAATGGGCGAAGCATCGGCCTTGCCCGGAAACACCAATACCAGTGGCACACCTGCGCGATGGTATCGATTGATCTCATCCGTAATCGCATCCGGCAGCCGGGTGTAGTCCCCAATCAAATTTACCGCCCTCACCTGCTTGAGCCTCGCGCGCACCGAGGGCACTTCGATGGCCACTTTCTTGTTCACCTGGCACGTCAGGCACCAGTCCGCAGTAAAGTCCACCAGTACGGGATGTCCTTCCGCCTGAGCCTGGGCAACCGCCGGCGCACTCCAGGGTTGCCACTCGATTTGGTCTGCGCCGCGAGTGGCCGCATAAACGCCAAATCCTGCCACAAGTAGAATGCTGGCGACGCCGGCCAACCATCGAAGTTTGCGGCCGCGCTGCACGAACTCACCCCAAATCCATACGGCCGACGCCAGCGCAACGAGAAATAATCCAAACCACAGAGTGCCGCTCTTGTCAGAATCCGCAGAGGCCAGGGTGAAGAGCCATATTCCGGTGGCCAACATTGGAAAACCCATGAACATTTTGAACTTTTCCATCCACACGCCCGGTTTTGGCAAAAACTTCAACCATGCGGGTTGAAAGCTTAAAACTAGATAGGGCAAGGCCAGTCCAATGCCGACACTCAGGAAAATCAGGATGATGATGGACGTGGTCTGCGCGAATGCAAAACCAAGCGCAATGCTCAAGATCGGCGCGGTGCAGGGAGTTGCCAAAATCGTGGCGAGAATTCCATTGAAGAATGCGCCTGCATAACCCTGATGAGAAGCCAGTTCGCCCGCCGCTGTCATTGCCCGCCCGGTTAAGGTTACTTCAAAGACGCCAAATAAATTCAAAGCGACCAGCACCACCAGTATGGTCAACGCGATGATAAAATGCAGATTTCCAAATTGCATGCCCCAGGCGGCTTTGTGCCCGGCCGATTTCACAGCAATCACCACGGTAGCCAGCGCGAGAAACGAGACCAGCACGCCAATCGTATAAACCATTCCCAGCTTGCGCACCCGCCCGGGATCATTGCGGGCTTCGCCCACAAAACCCAGGATTTTAAGAGCAATCACGGGAAGCACGCAGGGCATGATGTTCAAAATCAGCCCGCCAATGAACCCGTAGAGCAGCATCCGCCAGAGAGGCTGGGATGGCTGCGACGGCTGGGAAAGCGCCTCTGCGGGCGCGGGCTTTTGCGCGGAGCTCGTTGCCGTGGCAGCGATAGGCACGTTGATCTCGAAGCCTTTTCTCTGGTCGCCATCTCCGATGATTACAACGCCGCTAATTTTCGCCGGCCAATCGCCGGAGAATTTTTTGACGGCTTTGCTCAAGGCAAAACCGCTCTTCGATGCAACCCTGGTCGTCGCTCCCTGGACTTCAAAATCGTTGTTGGCATACGGGAAAAAATCCGCTTTCTCAACCGGTGCGCCATCGCCGCCCATCGGCGTTCCTTCGAGAGCCAATGTTCGGGTATCGTTGTCCGCGGCTTTTTCCCAATGAGCCTGGACGGAAAACGAACCGGCATCGCTGGGTATCTTGCTTTTCCATAAATTGAGAAGATCGGCGTTTGGGGATGGTTTGGTTTCAGAGCCGACGTTCAAGGTGGCTTGAACCGCCGCACCGGCGGGGATGCATTGCTCCTTGCATTCGAGCCAGGAAACTTTGGCCTTTAATTCGAGCGGGCCGGGCTTCACGTCCGCGGCGAGTTTCAGCGGGACAAGGAGCACGACTTCGTTTTCGTAGGCGTACGTGATAACTTCATCGGGAGGAAGTTTTTCAGGCAACGGCCATTCGATGTCACCAGCGGTGACGCCCGGCGGAAGCTGCCATTCGATTTTTGTGGGCATGCCGGCGGCACCGGGATTTTTCCAATAGGTGTGCCAGCCCGGTTCCATTTTCAAATGAACACCCGCCAGGATCGTATCGCCCGGCCGCGCCGAATCATCGGCCAAAATCAACTGCGCCTGCGTGTGCGCGGCCTGCGCGGACGCGGCAAACAAGCCCACGCAAACGGCGGTAAACAGTATTCGCAGTATTCTCACGTAGGTATAGATGCTCCAGATTGCCAATAATTTGAACTTTTTTCTGGATTTAATTGTTACCATATCTTGTGGTGGGCGTATTTCGCTGTTCTTGCAACTCACAGTGCGAGCGAAAATATGAAGGGATTCACTAATGACTGCCTTGCAATAAGACTGGGACTTGCCGGCGGGACGCCGGCGCTCCCATACCCCCTACCCCCCTTTATCGCTTTGATCTGGTTTGATTCAGTCGGATTCAGTCGGATTCACTCGGATAATTCCAAACCGCTCTCCGGCTCAATAGATTCCGTGCTTGTCTCCCCTGTCGGAGAAAAGCGGAGAAAACTGGAGAAAACCGGCGGTGAGCGGTCTTTTTTGGGGGTTTGGTTTCATAGGCGTTCATTGAGTTTTTGATTTAGAGCATTTTCAAAAATGTG
>DASXHY010000204.1:0-3548 GCA_036488095.1 Verrucomicrobiia bacterium
ACGGTTGCGCATGAAGAGAAAAATTCTCGTCGTCGATGTCGGCGGCACCTCCGTAAAACTGCTAATGTCTCGCCGTGACGAGCGCCAATTTCCTTCCGGTCCGCGAATGGGGCCGAAACAGTTTGTAGCAGGATTCATGGAAACTGTACGCGGGTGGAAATTCGACCGGGCGTCAATTGGTTTTCCCGCGCCCGTGCGCAGGGGACGCATCGTCGGAAATCCAAAGCATTTGGGCAAAGGGTGGATCGGTTTCAATTTCAATCGGGCACTTGGCATACCGGCGCATGTGATCAACGACGCAGCCATGCAAGCGCTGGGCAGTTATCGGGGCGATGGACGCATGCTGTTCCTGGGGCTCGGAACCGGCTTGGGCTCAGCTGTGGCCTGGGACAGAATTTTGATGCCGCTTGAGCTCGGGGATCTGCCTTATCCCGATGACAACAAAATTGAGAATTATCTCGGCATTCCGGGCTTGGAGCTCCTGGGAGAAAAGAAATGGAAGCGGGAAGTTACTTACGCGGTCACGCAATTAAAGAAGTCGTTCATCGCCGATTACGTCGTCCTTGGCGGCGGCCTTGTGCACCGGTTCGGTCGATTACCAGTGGGAATTCAGCACGGACAAAATGAAAACGCATTCCTCGGTGGAATCCGTTTATGGGAAACCCAAAAAAATTCGCGCGAACTGAAATGGCATGTGCTTTGAAGGCCGAAAACCTCTCGTCGCTAAAGGCTGCGACCTTTCGGGATTTCATGCGGATCCGAATCGCAGCGTCATCTGCCACGACAGTGCTCGTCGTGGTGTTCCTTTTGCCCGGCTGTAATTCAAAAAAAGAAAACGAGGGCCCGGGCACTGAAGTCATCGAACAGACCTACAAAATCAATCCTAATGCCAGCCTTCGCATCGATAACCCACGTGGATCTATCACCATTCGCGGCACAGATCGATCGGACGCGCAGCTGCGAGCGGTCAAATCGGCGTCCAGCGCTGCTCAACTCAAAGACATCACTGTGAATGTGAGTGCGGATCCTGGCGATATCTTGATCAAAACGGCGTTTCTCCGGCAAAAAAACCAGCCGTTCTTCGCCGGTGGCTGGTCAGTTGATTATACCTTGTTGGTTCCGCGCGACGCAAGGATCCCGCGCCTGGATGTGGATGACGGCAATGTCTCGATCGAGGGGATTCAGAATGCCGACGTCCGGGCAAACGTGGTAAACGGCCGGCTCGAGGTCCGAAACTGCTGCGGCGATCTCAAAGTGTCGGTGGCGAACGGTGCCCTCGATCTTATCTATGACCGGTGTGAAGGACCGTACTTTTCGGCTGACGCGCAGGTGTTAAACGGAAACGCGCGGCTTTCCATTGCGCGTGGGGCATCATTTCGCATCCGCGGCGAAACGGTGAATGGAAAAATCATGAACGAGCTTGGCGATACGGTGCAACTCAATGGGGCGCCACAGCGAAAAATTGACGTATCGGTCGGCACCAAACGACGCTGCGACATCACAATTCAGGTAACATCAGGCGATATCACGGTTGTTAGCGCCGATTCTGAGTGAAAAAGCGCAGCCGCAGTGGCAATTGATTCCGCCACATAGCTCGAGACTCGACGGATTCGAACCAGGCGCGATCTGATTGACTCATTTCGCCGCAACCGCGTGAGCGGATTTCACACAACGGAAACCGAGATGATTGGTGCCAGTGTTGACCTCACCCTTACCACGCGTGCCGACGATATAGCGTGAGCAATATTGCTCGTTACAAAGGAATGAACCCCCGCGATGCACGCGTTTTTTCTCGTTGGGCTCAGCCGGATCAAATGGTGAATCGGGGCCTTGCGGATTGTTGGTCACACCGCCGTTGTCCGCCAGAGCCTTGTAGTAGTCAGCGCGATACCAATCGCTGCACCATTCCCAGATGTTGCCAGCCATGTCGTAAAGACCGTAACCATTGGCCGGAAAACTTTTCACTGGCGCGAGCCCTGTGTAACCATCGTCGGCCGCATCTTTCACCGGAAATTTTCCCTGCCAGGTGTTAGCCATCCATTTGCCGCCGGGCCGAAATTCATCGCCCCACACATATGTTTTTCCCGACAACCCGCCGCGCGCTGCAAATTCAAACTCGGCTTCGGTGGGCAAACGTTTGCCCGCCCATTTGGCGTAAGCTTCGGCATCAGGGTAAGCGATCTGCACCACCGGGTAATTCTCCTTGCCTTTGATGTCGCTCTGTGGTCCGACCGGGTGCCGCCAGTTCGCGCCTTTGACGTAACTCCACCATTGATAATGATCCGTCAGCGGAACATCGTGATCGGTCGGCGCGAATACCACCGAGCCTGCCACAAGATTTTCAGCGGGCGCAGTTGGAAATTCTTCCTTGGTCGGCGTCCGTTCCGCCACCGTGACGTAACCGGTCGCCTTAACAAATTTCTCGAACTGCTCGTTGGTCACAGCGGTCGTATCCATCCAGAAGCCGTCGACGCGAACGCGATGAATTGGACCCGAGTCGTTCGAAGCCATCGGCATTTCATGGCTGCCTTCGCCGTTTACAGCGGCGCCCATCGAGAATTCGCCTCCCGGAACCCAGACCATTCCTTCCGGCGATTTCTCCGGCGGGGGAGTCTTATTCGCAACTGTGGCGACGAACTCGCCGCCGCCGCAAAATGCCGGCCTGGACGTTAAAAGCGTTGCGACAACAAGGATGGCCAGACGCTGCACTTCCAAATTATAGCAGAAAAAGGCAGTTAACGTGGCGTTTCGTAAGGCGGCTCGTCTGTTGCGATCGGGGTGGTTTGCATCGGCGGATTGATCGTCTGGAAAATAATGGCGGCGACAATGGCGGCTGCGAAGTCGGCTAGCAGATATATCCAAATATTTGCCCAGGTCGAAATGCCCATAACGCAGATGCCAAGAGCGACGGCCGGATTAAATGCGCCGCCTGAAATGTCACCGACGGCGAACGCGCCGGTCATCACCGTCATGCCGATGGCCAGGCCATAAAACGAATTTCCCGAAGTGCCTTCCGCCGTGGCGGCGTTCAAGACGACGTAGACCAGCGCGAATGTAAAAAGAAATTCTGCGAGCAGCGCCGGCCCGACATGCGGACTGATTGGAGTTACAGCGGCACCGGCCCGAAGGAATTTGATTACTGCCAGCGCGGCGACCGCGGCGCCAGCGAGCTGCGCCAGCATATAAGGCACGACGTCGGCTACATTCACTTTACCGCGGATCAGGACACCGAGCGTCACCGCTGGATTGTAATGCCCACCCGAGATGTGACCGCCGGCGAAAACCATCACCATAAGCGCCGCGCCGATGGCGAGCGGCGCGATGACACCAGCACCTGCGCCAATTCCAGTGCAGCCAATCGTCAGGACGAGGAAGAAGGTTCCAATGAATTCGGCAATATATTTGTTCATGCTTCGAGTTTGCCAGAGTCACTAGCCTGTGAAAAGCAAGACCTCTAACAATAGTGCGTTCGTTCAGTCGCGGCCTAATTCACATTTTGGCACGACCCATCATGTTCTCTCCGAGCCTCTGTAATTCTTGCAAATGTA
>DASXHY010000247.1:0-4164 GCA_036488095.1 Verrucomicrobiia bacterium
GTCTTGACGAAGATTTTGGCAACCGTGCCGGCGCCGGTCGAAGGAATCGTCGCGACGGCTTTTTCGTTTTCAAGCTCCAGGATCGGCTGGTCTTTGGTAACCTGGTCGCCTTCTTTGACGAACAAATTGACCACCGTTCCCGAATCGGCGCCTTCGCCAAGGTGTGGAAGTTTTACATCCATAAAATTAAAGCGACGTAATGTGCTGCAATTGTTTCCAAGATTCTAGGAAAATTTCACCGCGTAGTGGCACGGGCGTCTCGCCCGTGCGTTTCCCTTTTCCCAAAACTTGCATGAATCGCAGGGGCGGGACGCCCGTGCCACTATCAAGCGAGCTGCGGGAAAACTTTTTCCGGATTTACATCCAGGTCTTTGATGGCCTGCGCGACCACGGTTTTCTCGATTTGTCCCTTTTGGGCGAGCGCGTATAAAGTCGCAATCACCGTCGATTCCGCGTCCACTTCGAAAAAGCGGCGCAGATGCGCGCGCGTATCGCTGCGGCCAAAACCGTCCGTGCCGAGAGTCAGGAGACCACCCGGAACCCACGGCGCAATTTGATCCGGCACGATGCGCATGTAATCCGAAACCGCGACGAATGCACCCTTTTCATTTGCGAGCAATTTTTCCACGTAGGATTTCCGCGGTGTCTGCGTCGGGTGAAGCATGTTCCAGCGCTGGCACAGCAATGCGTCGTTGCGCAATTCCTTGTAGTTGGTCGCGCTCCACACGTCGGCGGAGACGCCATAGCGTTCGGCGAGAATTTGCTGCGCGCGCAGGGCCTGGTTGATGATCGGGCCGCTGCCGAAAATATGCGCCTTCGGCTTTTTGCCTTCCACGCCGGCTTTGAAACGATACAACCCTTTCAAGATGCCTTCTTCGACTCCAGCCGGCATTGGGGCCATGGCGTAGTTCTCGTTGTAGAGCGTCAGGTAATAAAAAATATCCTCGTTGTCAGCGAACATGCGTTTCATTCCGTCCGCCACGATGACTGCGACTTCGTAGGCGAAAGCGGGGTCGTAAGTGAGCAGGTTCGGAACGGTGCTCGCGAGAATCAGGCTGTGGCCGTCCTCGTGTTGCAGACCTTCGCCGTTCAACGTCGTCCGGCCGGCGGTTGCGCCCAGTAAAAAACCCTTGGCCTTGATGTCGCCGGCCAGCCACATTAAATCGCCGATGCGCTGGAAGCCGAACATCGAGTAATAAATATAGAACGGGATCATGTGTTTCCCGTGCGTGGCATAGCTGGTGCCCGCGGCGATGAACGAGGACATCGACCCGGCTTCGGTGATTCCTTCCTCCAGAATCTGCCCATCCTTGGCTTCGTGATAAAAAAGCAATGACTTGATGTCCACCGGCTCGTAAAGCTGGCCCTTCGAGGAGTAAATGCCAATTTCGCGGAAGAGCGCATCGAGGCCGAACGTGCGCGCTTCGTCGGGGATGATGGGGACGATTTGTTTGCCGATGGCTTTGTTGCGCAGCAGTGTGCTCAACAAACGGACGAAAGCCATGGTGGTGGAAACTTCCATCAGGCCCGAGCCTTTGAAAAATTCCGCGAAGGATTCGAGTTTCGGGATGTCGAGCGGTTTGGCGGTGACTCGGCGTTCGGGCAAAAAGCCGCCGAGTTTTTCGCGGCGTTCCAAGAGATATTTAGTCTCCGGACTGTTGGCTGGCGGCCGGTAAAACGGAGTCTCGGCAATCAGATCGTCGCTGATGGGAATATTGAAGCGCGCGCGGAATTCGCGAAGCTCCTTTTCGTTCATCTTTTTCTGCTGGTGCGAAATATTGCGCCCCTCGCCGGCTTCGCCCAGCCCGTAGCCTTTGATTGTTTTTGCGAGAATCACCGTCGGCTGGCCCTTATGTTCAACCGCGGCCTTGTAAGCGGCGTAAACTTTCTTCGTATCGTGGCCGCCGCGCAGGAGCTTGCGGATTTGATCATCGCTCAAATGGTTCACGAGCTTGAGCAACTCGGGATATTTGCCGAAGAAATGCCGGCGCGTGTAGCTGCCGGGTTCGACGGAATATTTCTGATAATCGCCGTCCACGGCTTCTTCCATGCGCTTCATCAACAAGCCGCTTTTGTCGCGTGCAAGCAAGTCGTCCCAATCGCTGCCCCAAATGACTTTAATGACATTCCAGCCGGCGCCGCGGAACAACGCCTCCAGTTCCTGGATGATTTTTCCATTGCCGCGAACGGGACCGTCGAGCCGTTGCAGGTTGCAATTAATGACCCAGATGAGGTTGTCGAGGTTCTCGCGCGCGCCGAGCGTGATCGAGCCGAGCGTTTCCGGTTCGTCGGATTCGCCGTCGCCCAGGAACGCCCAGACTTTTTGTTCCTCGCCGCTGATGATGCCCCGTGCGCGCAGATAGCGATTAAAGCGCGCCTGGTAAATCGACATGATCGGGCCGAGGCCCATCGAGACCGTTGGAAACTGCCAGAAATCCGGCATCAAATAAGGATGCGGATACGACGAAAGACCGCCGCCCTCGGCCAATTCCTGGCGGAAATTCTGCAAATGACGCTCGTCCAGGCGGCCTTCAAGAAACGCGCGCGCATAAATGCCCGGCGTGGCGTGGCCCTGAAAGTACACGAGGTCGCCCATGAAATTGTCCGTGCGACCGCGGAAGAAATGATTGAACGCGACCTCGTAAAGAGTCGCGCTGGAAGCAAACGTGGAGATGTGCCCGCCGAGGCCACTGTGGCGGCGATTGGCGTTGACCACCATCGCCATTGCGTTCCAGCGGATGTAACTCTTGATGCGCACTTCCGTTTCCCAATCGCCCGGAAAAGCGGGCTGTTGTTCCACCGGAATCGTGTTGATGTACGGCGTGCTGACGATGCGCGGCGCTTCGACGCCGGACTCGCGCAGGCGATCCGTGAAGTTGCTGAGGAATTGAGCGGTGCGTTCCGCGCCGCGTTCTTTGAGGGCGGCTTCCAGAAGTGACTCCAGCGAGTCCAAAACTTTGTCGCCATCGCCGTTGCTTTGCGGTTTGGACAAAACGCGCAAATCGGCGCCGCGCGGGCGGGACTGCGATTGCTCTTTTTCTTTTTTCTGCGGTTTCACTTTAAATTAACTGACAATGCCGTCATTATCCGGCGTGGAAAATTCCGAAGCGCGCGAGTAAACCAGCATGGGACCTCGAACGCCAGACAAATGTAGCACAATTATTGGCGAATTCGCCAAGGGGTTGAAGGATTTGGTCGGATTCCAGTGGCAACACAGGCATTCCCTTCACCCGATTGCCGGTTGAAGCCCAGCCAAATCAGAATCCGTAGGAGAGTTGCAGGACGAAGTTGTTGTGGTTCTGGGCCGGATCGTTGCTATGGACAACTTCGTAATCGCCCTCAAAGAGGAGTGTGTTGGAGAAATAATAGACGTAACCGCCCGTGTACCGGCTGGTCCTTGTGCCAATTCCGTCGTTAATGGTGTCGTAACGCCCGACCAGCTCGATATTATTGATCAGCGGAAGTTCCAGGTTCAATCCGGCAAGTTTATATCCCGCCTGCGCCCACCAGCCGCGCGGATGGATGGTTCCCGCGTCGCCAGTTTCCGCCCAGGTATTGATGTATTCACCCTTGAGTTCCACATTCGATCCAAGATGCAATGCCGCGTCAACGACTGCCGCCGACCAGCCTCGTTTGTCCGCATTGTCCCACGTGCCGGTCTGGCCGGAGAGGCCGAGTTCCAAATCGTGGTGCGCCTTCCATGGATAAAACCAGCCGATGCGTCCGCCGCCGCTGGGAGAACTGTGAAGATTGCCGGAACTGCCGTCGGATTGGATGCCGACATTGCCGCCGAGATCCAACGCATTGGCATTGTCAGTCCCATCCGATGAGCCGGGCCCGTTCGCGCCGAAAACCGAGTACGTCAACATCTCACCTGACTTGCCAATGGCAAATGCGCCGCGCAATTGCACGCCCGCTCCGGAACCCGGCAGCACATCGCGCGGCAGCGGATCATCTGGAATCTTGTTCAGCCAGCCCGCGCCACGTTCCGAGTAAGTGCCGAGTGGAAGCAGCATGTATCCACCGATCGCGGTCACGTAATCATTCAGCAAAAAATCGATTTGCGCGAAATTCAGGTCGATGGTCGTAGCCGCGCCGGAGCTTGCTGGAGCATTGTTTTGCACCTTGATGTCAAAGCCGGTTTCGAACAGCACGTTGTCGCCT
>DASXHY010000292.1:0-3790 GCA_036488095.1 Verrucomicrobiia bacterium
CTGGATGCTCCCAGCGTGGCGGTGACCGTAACGGAAATATCGAAACCGAATTGTGAAGAACGTTGGATACTGAAGCTGCCGGAATTGCTGTTGGCAGGTATCGTGATTTGCGATCCGGGAGCAAAAGAAAAAAGGGAGCTCGCTGCTGGCGGTTGTACTTCCATCGCAAGCTGCACAGTAGCGCCCCCGGCCGGCGCGGGGCCACTTAACGTGACTGTACCATTTGCAGTCTGTCCACCCAATGGAAGCAGGGGTATGACAAGGGACTGAATCGTGACGACACTCGGGCCAGGCCCTGGTGCGGCGCCATCGTCACGGGCCTCCCAGGTGTCGCGCATGACGCCCGCCTGTAGCGACGGATCCTGGGCAGGTCCGAAAACGGAGGATCCACCGACGAGCACGATCCGGCCAGCGTCGCTCCGAAATGCCATACCGTGCCCCCAGCGCGGCGCCGGTCCGATGTGCCGGACCTCGGTCCAGGCATGACCGTCCCAGCGCCACGAATCGCCGTAAATGATGTGATTCGTTAAATTGGGATCGATCGAGTTGACCCCGCCAAATAGAACGATGGTCGAGGCGGCGACCATGGCGGACGCGGCGCGCGGATCGGGCCCTGTATCAGCGGCCTGCGTCCACGTCGTCCCGTCCCACAACCATGTGTCATTGAGCCCCGTTCCATTCGCATCCGCACCTCCAAATAGAACTACGCGGAAAGCGGTCGAGTCGAAGGCCATCGCGTGTGCGCGACATGCAGACGGGCCGACATCCTGGACTTGAGTCCATTCGGTGCCGTCCCATTCCCAAGTATCGCCGATCGGGTTAGCGGCCGTACCCCCGCCGAAGAGCACCACGCACTGGCGCGCGTTGTCGTAGGCAAGCGCATGACCGGTACGAGCCGCAGGACCCGCGTCGGCGACTTGCGTCCATTCGGTGCCATCCCATGTCCACGTGTCCTCAAAGAAATTGGAGCCGGAGGCGCCGCCAAATAAAACAACGCACTTTCGGGCGGAGTCGAAAGCCATCGTCAAACCGTGCCGGGCCGACGGTCCGGTGTCGGCGACTTGCGTCCAGAGAGCGCCATCCCAGGCCCACGTATCGTCGAGCGGCGGTCCGCCTGGATCGCCGCCAAATAGAACGGCGCGCTTGCGCTCGCCGTCATACGTCAGTCCGTGGCTAGTTCGGCTGCTCGGACCAATGTCCTGCTTCTGGGTCCAGAAGAACGATGGCATGTGCTATTTCGCCATTGTTACCAAGGAACGGACAGGGTTGCGAGAACAAAGTCTTAGAACCTCAAAACGTTCGTGAAGAATTTACAAGATCATCCTGATCATGGTCGCAGTTTTATCGCCCGGTGACGCAATGACGCCTTATCGAAATAGTCGGCGATCGTGGGTCACGCCCTACCAACGGCGCTCCTGTTTGTCGCACCGTTACTCGGAAATGCGAAAATCCGCTGGAAGCAAAGCGCTCGTGGCTGTCGCGCCGCCGACCTCACGCGTTGCATCGTTTGCACCGACTTTCGCTGACGGCGCTTCTATTGGCGGTTGTCCCTTCGCCTTAAGCGATTCGTTTAGAGCCGGCAAATTTTGGGCGAGCAATTGGTCGAATTCTTTCGTGACCTCATCCAGTTCACGTTTCAGCGCGTCTATATAGGCAATCTGATATCCGCCGGGTTTTCCTTCGTAGCTGAGAATCGCTCCGTAAAGCTGGTCGGTGTGCTCGCGCAACCGTTCCTCGCCAGTGATCGCTCCGCCCTCGGTTGTGGCGACGATTTTCTTTCGCACTCCGTCAACTTTCCCGTCGAAATCGGAAATGTTTTTGCGAAGCGAATCGCCTTCTGGCAAAGCCGCGCCATTTTGGGCCAAAGTCTTCCGCAACCCCACAATCCGATCCATCAGCGCGCTCTCTTGGCCGAACAATCCGTGAACGCGCATCGCTGCGTCGAACTGTGCTTTGCGGTCTGTTGCACTAAACTTTGCGCGCCGATCCAGTCCCACAGCCAATTTTGTGTCCGAAACTTTTCCTGCCTTGGTAAGGCGCACAGTGTAATCACCGGGCACGAGGCGCGGACCGCGAATCCCAGCGACTGCGATCTGCGCAGCGGGCGGCACACGCGGTGGCTTTACACGCATTGTCCACGTCACTCGATTCAGGCCCGGCCGTTTGCTGGCTGGCAATTCATCGATCACGCGTCCGGAGGCGTCCAACACTTCGAGTTTCATTTTTCCAAACAGATGCCGCTCGCGCTGGTAATAATTGATTACTGCCGCATCAGGTGGATTGTCGCCGACGAAAACCGCCTCGCCATTGGACCACCCGCCCTGGCCTTCGATCCGCTGTTGCACCGGGCGCGCGGAAACAAACGCAACGTCCTGCTTCAATAGATCCGGCGTCAAAGCGCGCAAGGGCGTGATGTCGTCAATGATCCAGATGCCGCGGCCATGCGTCGCGAGCACAAGGTCATTGTCACGCGGGTGGATAGCCAGATCGCGCACCGCAACGGCGGGAAAATGGTTGCCTTTAAACTGCGCCCAGTTTTTCCCGCCATCGATCGACACCCAAAGTCCGAACTCGGTGCCAAGAAAGAGGAGATCGGGTTTGACCGAATCTTCCTTAATAACGTGAGCGTATCCACGAACACTCTTTGCGTCCTGCGGGGTCACGAGCGGCATCCACGTTTTGCCGTAATCGGTAGTTTTGAAAACATACGGCGCCATGTCACCGAAAGTATGCCGATCAAACGCGGCGTAAGCGGTGCCGGCGTTGAAATTGCTGGCCTGGACCCAGTTTACCCAGGAATTTTTCGGCAAGCCCGGGACGTTACCGATGACATTTGTCCAAGTCTTGCCGGCATCACGCGTAAGCTGGAGGTTGCCGTCGTCCGTGCCGACCCAGATCAGCCCTTTTTGTTTAGGCGATTCGCTGATCGAATAAATCGTGGTGTGCATTTCCGCCGACGAATTGTCCACCGTCACTCCGCCGGATTGTTCCTGCTTCTGTTTTTGCGGATCGTTAGTGGTCAGGTCTGGCGAAATGCGTTCCCAATTCTGGCCGTGATCGCGTGAGCGAAAGAGAAATTGCGCGCCAATATAAATCGTCCCCTTCTCGTTTGGCGAGAGCGCGATTGGCGTATTCCAGTTGAACCGGAGCTTTTCCTTGTAATTCGGTCGCGGCTTGATGTTGCGAGCTTCATGCGTGTGGCGATTTATCCGCGCGATCTCCCCGCCTTGATATTCGGCATAGATATAATCGGGATCAGCCGGATCCGGAAACATCCAAAAGCCATCGCCGCCGTACATGTTTTCCCACTGCGCATTGGTGATACCGCCGGGGTATTGTGATTCGCCTACGAAAGAGCTGTTATCCTGCAGACCGCCGTAAACCCGGTACGGATCTTTGTCATCGACGCTGACGTGATAAAATTGGGAGACTGGCAGGTTTTCAGCTTTCCACCATTTCGCGCCGCCATTGTAGGAATACCACATCCCGCCATCGTCACCCGAGAATACGACCTGAGTGTTCGTTGGATCGATCCACACATCGTGCACGTCTCCGTGCGCTCCTTGAAAACCGCCTATGACAGCAAAACTTTTCCCGCCGTCCTCACTGACGATCAAAGCGCCATCAGTCTTGAATATGCGGTTGGGATCTTTGGGATCGACAATCAAGTTCGCGAAATAGAACGGTCGCCACACCATCCACTGGCTTTTGTCACGCTTCTCCCAGGTCGTACCGCCATCGTCGGAAACGAACAATGCGCTCTCAGGCGACTCGACGAACGCGTAAACTC
>DASXHY010000545.1:0-3251 GCA_036488095.1 Verrucomicrobiia bacterium
GTAAAAGAAAGCGTAAAGCCCGAGCATCCGGCGCAATTGAATCACCCAGTTCAAACCGAAAACTTTTCGCACGGGTGTTACGGCCATCGTCAGCGTCAAAAAAATCAGCGTCATCATGCCGGTGGTGAGGATGACGAAATTTTGCGGGTTCGCGCCTAGCCGGTGGTGCGCCTGGTCCCACACCAGCAACGCCAGGGGCACCAGGCCGCAGATCAGCACGAGCATTTTGGCAAACCGGATGTCGCCCTCTTTCATCGTCTAGAAATTCTTCCGCAAATCCATGCCGGCGTACAAATGACCGACCTGCTCCTCGTAACCGTTGAACATCAGCGTCGGGCGCCGGCCCGGTTCGCCGATGCGCTGTTCCGTTGCCTGGCTCCAGCGCGGATGGTCTACGTGCGGATTCACGTTCGCAAAAAAACCATATTCGTGCGGAGCGTAATCGCTCCACGTCGTGCGAGGCTGGTCGGCGACCAATTTGATCTTCACGATGGATTTGGTTCCCTTGAAACCGTACTTCCACGGGATGACCATGCGGATGGGCGCGCCGTCCTGAGGCGGCAATGTGCCACCGTAAATGCCACTCGCCAAAATTGTCAGTGGATGCATCGCCTCGTCCATGCGCAAGCCCTCGACGTAAGGCCAATTGAGCACCTTGCTGTTCTGGCCGGGCATCCGCGCGGAGTCGAGCAGCGTTTGGAACGCGACATATTTCGCGCTGCTCAACGGCTCGACCGCGTTGAGCAATTTCGAGAACGAAAATCCCACCCACGGAATCACCATGGACCACCCCTCGACGCAGCGCATCCGGTAAATCCGCTCCTCCGGCGGCGCGATTTTCAGGATGTCATCGAGCGCGAAAACTTTTGGCTTGTTGACCAGACCTTCGACCGAAACCGTCCAGCCGTCCGTCTTGAAATTCGCCGCTTTCACGGCGACTTCCTCCTTGTCCGTGGAGAACTCGTAAAAATTGTTGTAATGCGTGATCTTGTCGAACGAGGTCTCCGGCTCGTTCACGGTAAAGCCCGAATCGTCGTTCGTCGTCGTAACGGCGAATTTTTGCACATCCGCAATTGTTGCCGTGTGAACGGCCGGGCCGCTGCCAGTGCCGACGGGATTCAATTTGCGATAAACGATGCCCGTCGCCATGGCGCTGGCGGCGAGGACGCCGGCGCGGATGAAATTCCGGCGGTTGAAATACACCGATGGCGGCGTGACTTCGCGCGATAGGATTTTGTTTTCGTCCTTCAGCACATGAAGGTTGGTGTTTTAAAATGTTACATTTGTTTAAGGCACCTTCGCGGAAAGCACGTCAATCTTGATGATTTGCGGTGGTTTGGCGAGGAGATACGGTGCCTTGGACATCAAAGCGGCGGCGACGGCTCCGGTAAGATGGCTTTGACGGCCTTCTTCGTTTTCGAACGCATCGAAAATACCAAACGTCGTCGGCCCCATCCGTAAAGCGAACCACGTCACGGTGGCAGGTTCCTGCTCGACAAGAGGGAGCGCGCTGCTAAGAAAATTCGCCACTTCCTGTTCTTTTCCAGGCTTGGCTTCCAGTTGGACCCATAATGCGACTTTAACCATAATTATATTTCAGTTGAGTTGTAAAACTTCGTTGTTATAGCGGGAACGCAGTTTGCAACTTGAACATCCCCGACTTTCAGGACTTCGCAAGAGACTTTACCGACTCGCAATCGGCTCACATGGCGGGCTTTGTCATGTCGTTCTTCATCATGTCCGCATTGAGCGCTTTTAGCACTGCATCTGAACCAACGCGGTCGCCGTGTCCTTTGCCGACGTGCGCGAAAGTGACCTTGCCTTCCTTGCTGATGATGAACGTGGACGGATGCGCGGTTTCTTTCGGCGCGTCCCAGCGAAGGCCGTAGGATTTGGTGAAGCTGTAATCAGGATCGAGGACGAACAGAAAATCCTTCGGCCAGCTTTTGTCCTGAAGAAACTCGGTGGCGTGCGCCTTGAGATCGTCCGCCGGGCCGGGATAAACCATGACGACTTGAACGCCGGCGGCTTTGAGTTTTTCGGCGTTGTTGACGTAATCGTGCGCCTGCTTGGTGCAAAACGGGCATTGATAACCGGGCCATCCGCGCAGCACGACCAACACGACCTGGCTCTTGGCCGTGAGGTCGCTGAGCCGCACAGATTGATCGTCAAGCGTCTTGAGCGTGAAGTCGGACGCCATGTCGCCGACTTTCGGCGGATTGGCGGCATTCATCATATCGGACCCCATGTTTCCCATTTGCGCGTTCACGGCCAGTGGCAGCGCGGAGACCAGAACGGCAAGTGCCAGTTTGCAAATGCCCATTATTTTTTTCATTTTGTTTTTCATTTTTGTGGTTGTTTTGATTGATTTACGGAAAGCATTTTCTGCGGCAGCCAGCCGCCGGTGGCCTGCAACGGTTCGAGACGTCCGCTGCGCGTCACCCAGACGGCCAGCGCGAGACGCCCGGTGATTCCTTTCGGGTTGTCATCAATGATGAACTTGCCTAGAAACCCGTTGGTTTGGCTGGCGAGCGGACGCGTGATAAGTGAGAGCGCGGCGAAATCGTGGTTCAAATGGCGGCCCGCGTTCTCGCCGCCCTTCACGTCGGAACTTGTTTCACTCACGAGCAGCGCGGCGGTCACTTCGTAATCAACAGTTCCATTTTCTGCGGGAGCGAAATCCGCCTGCCAGTGTTTGCCGTCATCAGAGGTGACCTGCAACACGCCCGTTTTCAACGCGGATGCAGCAGGAGCACCCCGGAATTCAAACCAGTTGCGCCATTCTTTGCCGCTCAGGACAAATTCGGGAGTATAGATGTTTTCCGCAGACCACACCTGCGCGTAGTCGCGCTGCCGGGTGGAATACTGTTCGCTCGAAAACTTGTCGCTCCAGGCGTGATTGTTCCAATAATCAACGTGAAAGGCGACTGGCACAAATTCGCTCCACAGGCCGGATGAGCTTTTCAATTTGCTCAACCACAACTCGGCGGGCGGGCAACTGCTGCAACCCTCGGAAGTGTAAAGTTCCAGCAGTGGCGTCTGGCGTTCGGAACTCTGAAATGCGATGGGCGCGGCATTGGCCGCAGTGCCGGCAAGCAGTCCCAAAAAGCAAATCAATTTCATCATATTGAAGGTGAGAGGAATCTTGCCACGGTTTTATTCCCGAAAATAAATTTTGTCCGCCTGGCTAAATAAGCCGGAATAAAACCGCACGTCGCGCGCTCATATCTACGAATGAAAAGTGTAAAAAA
>DASXHY010000374.1:0-3324 GCA_036488095.1 Verrucomicrobiia bacterium
CCGTCATCGACGGCTCCCCCGCCCCGTCCTGTTGCGGACAAAAAATCTTCGGCATGAAAAGCCGGGCGACCTTGAGATTTTTGAAGCTGCGGCGCTTTTTAATTAGCCACTTCCTTGGGAAGCTTGATGGTTACGGTGGTGAGTTTGCCGGGTTCCGAAACAAACTGAATGGTTCCGTTGTGCGCGAGGACAATCCATTGCGCGATGCTCAAGCCAAGGCCGCAGCCTTCCACCACGCTGCTGTGGCTGGAATCGCCGCGAAAGAATCTTTCAAAAACGCGCGGCTGCAATTCCACCGCGATTCCCGCGCCGGTGTTTTCAATTTTCAATTCCGCCACACCGTCTGTTTGCAGAAGCGAAATATCCACACGGCCGTTGGGCTGGTTGTATTTGATGGCGTTGTCCGTGAGGTTCAACAGCAATTGACGCAGGCGATGCCGGTCGCCGGAAACCGGGATATTGTCGCACACGGACAGATTGACTCGAATCGTCTGCTGTTGCGCGAGAATTTTTGCGTCGGCCACGCTTTCCCGGACCAACTCATCCAGCCGCACCGATTCAAAATTCAGTTTGATCTGGCCGGTGTCGGCTTTCGTGAGCAGCGTCAAGCCATCGACGATTTTGGCGAGGCGTTCGATTTCATCGACCTGGCTCAAAAACAACTCACGCTGGGGGGCGGTCAAATTTTCCTCGCGCAAGGCGGTTTCCAATTCGCCGCGCATTACCGTGAGCGGTGTTTTCAATTCATGCGAGGCGTGCAGGGTAAATTCGCGAATGCGTTGAAAGGAGTTATCCAGCCGCGAGGTCATGGCATTGAAGACCTCGGTCAATCGGTCGAGTTCGTCGCCGTTGCCGCTGCTCGGCAAAGGTTCGCGCAGGTTGCGGTCGTGTTTTCTCTCCACGGCTTCGGTGAGCGCGGTCACGGGGCCGAGCGCGCGGCGGGTGATCCACCAGCCTCCGAGCAGCCCCAGAAAAACGGCGGGCAAGCCGACGTAAAAGACCATTTCGCCGGTCTCGTCGAGGGCGTGTTCCCAGATATTTTTCTGGTGTTCATGCTGCAATTGCTCAGAAATCTCCTGGTAGGTGCCGGAACCCATGATAATCAAAGAAATGATCAGGATCGCCGCGTACCACATTGTCACTCGCGAGCGGATTTTCATTCTTTCATAACGTAGCCGACACCGCGAACGGTATGGAGGAGCTTTGGTTCAAACCCCTCGTCGATTTTTTCGCGCAGGCGTTTCACGTAAACGTCCACGAGATTCGTGCCGGGGTCGAAATCGTAGTCCCAGACTTTCTCGATAATGCTCATGCGGCCGCAAATGCGGCCGGCGGAGCGCATGAGAAATTCCAGCAGCCGGAATTCCCGCGCCGTCAGGTCGAAGAATTTTCCGTCGCGCTCGGCGCGGTGGGAAACGGTGTCGAGCGTAAGATTGGCGACACGCAGCAAGGTGGATTTCGATTCGTTTCCGCGCCGCCCGAGGGCGCGAACGCGCGCAACCAGTTCGGCAATGACAAACGGCTTGGGCAGGTAATCATCCGCGCCGGCATTCAATCCCTCGACGCGCTCATTGACGGCTCCGCGAGCGGACAGGAGCAGCACGGGTGTGCGATTTTGTTGCTCGCGCAATTGACGCAGGACGCTCAGGCCATCGCGCTCGGGCAGCATGATGTCGAGCACGATGCCGTCAAAGCTCGCCATGGTCGCGGCGGACAGCGCCTCATCACCGCGATGGCAGACATCCACGGCGAAACCTTCGGCTTGGAGCGCCTTGCGGATGAATGAGGCGGTCTTTTTTTCGTCTTCAACGACCAATACGCGCATGAGTGGAGATTAAACCATAAAACTTTTCAGTTGAATGCATTTTGACGGTTCCCGGGCGAAACGGAAATGAATTCTCTGTCATTTTGTTGACTGAACGCGACCTGCGTGAGGTAGCTCATGCCTTTTTTTCGCGGAAAAAATTAGAGCTCACGGGCGTGTTCCCCAAAGCAACTTTGGGTGCGAAGGAGCGTTCGTCCCTCGTTCTCGTTCTCATCCTCGTCCTCGATTTGTTTGGAAATTCGATTACGAGGATGAGAACGAGCAACGAGGAGGATGTCACGTTTTCCGCTTTTTGAATTTGGGCAACACGCCCTCACGTCGGCTCCTACACAGCGATTACGATTTCAGCGATTGGAAAATAAATCCCATTCACCGGATTGGGCGAGGAGATGGAGCGGAACGTTGGGCGCCGATTTTTGGACGCTTTCGGAGTGCCTGTTCATCACGATGACTAAAACCCGCTGCTTTCCGGCGAGCAATTGGGACAAGGCCTCGTCCGTGGGCAAGAGAAGCGGGCCAAGCCGCTCCTGGTTGCCGGGAAATTCAAAAGGAACGCGAACGGGATTCATTCCGGCGAACAGCGGGCGGTTCGTGCTCGAAATAACGCCGCCGGAATAAAACGGAAGCCCTTCAGGCAGCGGTCCGAAGCACACGAGCGCGTCCCCGGAGTGATAATTTTCACGCAACGCAAGTCCGAGCGGCTTGAAGGTTTGATTGCCTTTCAAATCCGTATCGAACCAGGCAACTTCGTACGTGACGATCAGCAGCGAAAAAATCGCGGTCGCGACGGCGATGGCGGCGCGCTTGGAATTGCTCCAGTATTTTGCCAGCCAGAAACACCCCGCAGCCACCACGGCAACTGCCGGCGCCTGCCAATTCATCCATCGCGGCAAAGTGACGTGGTAGACCGGCGGTAGAGCGACGGAAAAAGCGATGAGCAAAAGCAGGGGGCTTATCGCGCACAAACGCCAAATCCATCCGGGCGCAACGGGGGAAATATCAATTTCAGGTTCACCGAAAAAGCGCACGGCCAGCATGACGGCAAGCGCGGGAAACATTGGCAAAATATAGGCGGGCAATTTTGAATGCGTCAGGCTGAACAGTGTAAATGTGAAGACGGCCCAGGCATTGAGCAGCAACCAGCCTTCTTTTTGGGTTTCCGGCATTTTGCGCCAGTGTACGCGCCGCCACATCCAGCCCAACAACCACGTCCATGGCAGCAGGCCCATCGCGAGCACCACAAAGAAATAAAATGCAAAGCCGCCGCGACCCCGGATGTGCTTGCCGAGCAAGTGCCCCGCCGCCTGGTGAAACAGCATGTAATCCAGCGTGTGCGGAACGAGGCGGTTGACGGCCAGAAACCATGGCGCGGCCAAAATAAGAAACAGCGCCATGCCGGCCAGCAAACCGGCAACGAGAATCCGTTTTCGGGGAAAAGTTTTTCGCCGTGAAATGGCCAGCACGAATAACGCCACCAACGGGATGGCCAGTGCGACCGG
>DASXHY010000418.1:0-2053 GCA_036488095.1 Verrucomicrobiia bacterium
CCTCGCGCCGAACACGTGCGGCGTGGGAAGGTACTGTACGTTGGAATAATTTCATGCCTCAAAGTGAGCCGCGAGGGCGCGGGCTCACTGCGCCCGAGGCGGGCGCGCTCCCCAAAAAATGCCACTGCATCGTTCCGTACTAATGAGCATTTCCATCCAGGCAATCGCGCACGGTCAGGGCGAGCTTTTGCGGATCGTAGGGTTTTTGCAGATAGTGCAGACCGCGTTTCAGGACGAAGTCCTTGCCGATAACGTCCTCGCTATAACCGCTGGTGAAGATGACCTTGAGCTTGGGCCGTTCGGCGCGCAAGGCATCCGCCAGTTCGCGGCCATTGAGGCGGTCGGGCATGACGAGATCGGTCAGCAGCAAATCGATTTTCTTTTTGTTCGTTTGCCAGATTTCCAGCGCCTTGACGCCGGTTTCAGCCTCCAGGATTTTGTAGCCGTGGCTTTCAAGCACGCGGCAAACGAGTTCCCGCAAGGCGGCTTCGTCCTCCACCACGAGGATCGTCTCATTGCCGCCACGCACAACGGCGGGCGCCGGCTTTTCATCCGTTGCCGCGACGCCATCCCGGGCCTGCGGCAGGTAGACGCGAAAGGTGGCGCCTTTGCCGAGTTCGCTGTCCGCCTCGATCCAACCCTGATGCTGGTTGATGATGCCGTAAACGGTGGCCAGGCCAAGCCCGGTGCCTTTGCCGACTTCCTTGGTCGTGAAGAACGGTTCAAAAATTCGCCGGAGATTTTCCGGGTCGATGCCGCAGCCGGTATCCGCAACGTTGAGGCAAACGAATTCGCCGGCGCGCGATTCGGGACGATAGGTCCGTTGATTGGCGGCGACTTTGAGGGCGCTGATTCTAATCGAAAGTTGCCCGCCCTTGGGCATGGCATCGCGGGCGTTCACGACGAGGTTCAAAAGCACCTGCTCCATCATGCTTTTGTCGGCCTTGATCAAGGCCGGCTGGGGCCAGTAATTCAGTTGCAGCGTGATATCCTCGCCCAGAATGCGGCCAAGCATCATCGTCAAGTTGCTGACGACCTCATTCAAATCCAATCGCCGGGGTTGCATGACCTGGCGGCGGCTGAAGGTCAGTAATTGCCGCGTCAATCCGGCGGCGCGCTCGGCCGCCTGGGCAATCTGCTGCGCTGAACGCGCGGCGTTTTTCGTGACGGTCTTGTCCACCAGCAACAGCGAGGCGTGGCCGTGGATGACCGTGAGGATGTTGTTAAAATCGTGCGCCACGCCGCCGGCCAATTGGCCGATCGCCTCCATTTTTTGCGATTGCCGCAATTGCTCTCCCAGTTGCCGCCGCTCGGTAATGTCCATGACGATCCCGCGCATCTGCACCGGTTTCCCGGAATCATTCATCACGGTTTCCGCGCGCTCGCGCACGTATCGTTCCTCGCCGTCCGGCAACGCTATCCGGTGTTCCACGTCGTAGATGTCCCTTTTTTTCAAAGCATCGGCGAGGGCGGCGGCGATTCGCTGGCGATCGTCCGGGTGGACGGCTTTGTAAAAAAAGTCGGGCGTCACCTTCACTTGCCGGGGTTCATATCCGAAAATGCGAAAAGTCTCATCGGACCAGCGGAGTTCATTGACGGCCATGTTTTCCGGGTCTTTCAAATCCAATTCCCAACTGCCGAGATTAGCGATGCGCTGGGCGGCGGCGAGGCTGGCTTCACTTTTTTCCAATGCTTCCGCGGCGCGTTTGCGCTCGGTGACATCGTGCGCCATGATCAGCAACGCGGGCCGGCCTTGAAAAGTGATTTTGGACCACTTGATTTCAACATCGATGTTTTCCCCGCCTTTTTTCTGATGCCGCCACATGCCCGCGCGGCCGATGCCGGTCTCGGGGTGCTTTTTGACCACCTCGTTGACGTACCGCACGTAGCGTTCGGTTTCTCCGGCCGAGCGAATGTCCTGGCTGTCCATGGCGAGAAATTCCTCGCGCGAATAGCCGTAATGCTGCACCGTCGCATCGTTCACCTCCAGAAAACGAAGCGTCTCCAAATCCGTGACCCACATCGGCGTGGGGCTGCCCTCAAAAATCATGCG
>DASXHY010000528.1:0-6731 GCA_036488095.1 Verrucomicrobiia bacterium
TGCCATTTCGCCACACCGGCTTGGTCCTTGATTACTGGAGTTCCGATTGCAAACTAAAGCGTTTGCTATATTTTTTATGCGCTCGCACCTTTGCGACGTTTAATCATGCACTTTCGTGACCTCAATGAATCTCAGATCCTCGCCCTGGCCATCACGGCTGAGGAGGAGGACGCCCGCATCTATCGCGATTTCGCGGAATCTCTTCGCGCGGATTTTCCGGCGACCGCGGAACTCTTCACCAAAATGGCCGCGGAAGAAGACGGTCATCGGCATCGCCTCATCGAATTGTTTCGCCAGCGGTTCGGCGAACATATTCCGCTCGTGCGACGCCAGGACGTGAAAGGCTTCGTCGAGCGCCGCCGTCCTTCGTGGTTCACGCGGACGATTCGCCCCCAAAACGCGCGCGAGGAAGCGGCGTTGATGGAAATCGAGTCCCGCCGTTTTTACGAGGCCGCCGCGCAACGCACCAGCGACGCCAAAGTGCGCCAGTTGCTCGATGATCTCGCGCAGGAGGAGCAACGCCACGAAGCCGCCGCCGAGGAAATCACCGACGCGCAAGCCTCTTCCGGCGCGTTGAGTCACGAGACCGATGCCGCCCGGCGCCTGTTCGTTCTTCGCTTCGTGCAACCGGGCCTGGCCGGCCTTATGGACGGCTCCGTCTCCACGCTCGCGCCGCTGTTCGCCGCGGCCTTTGCCACCATGAACACCTCCGCCACTTTCAAAGTCGGCCTCGCCGCTTCGGTCGGCGCCGGCATCAGCATGGGTTTTGCCGAGGCGCTCTCCGACGACGGCAAACTCAGCGGACGCGGCACACCGTGGCTGCGCGGGACGGTCTGCGGCATCATGACCGCGCTCGGCGGTCTCGGCCACACGATGCCGTATCTCATCCACGATTTTCATTTCGCCACCAGCGTCGCGCTTGGAGTCGTTGCGGTCGAGCTGGCCGTGATCGCGTGGATTCGCAAGCGCTACATGGACACGCCGCTGCTTTCCGCCGTGTTCCAGGTGGTGGTTGGCGGCGTGCTGGTCTTTCTCGCCGGCTGGCTCATCGGCTCCGGTTGATCGTTGGAGTTCAAGCTTCAGCTTGTTCCGAAGACCCACGCTAAAGCGTGAACTCCAACAATCCCTCGAATAACTTAATTGCGATTTTCGCGCCGCACTGTTTAATGTGCGCGCGCATGTCAACGCCACCGAAATGTCCTTATTGCGAGCAGCCCATCACCGCCTGGGCCGTGATGAAAGCGCCGCTGCCCTCGGCCATTCGGTGCCTGCATTGCCGCAAAAAAATTCGCGTGCGCAATGCCGGCGCATTTTTGGCGGCCTACCTCCTGATCGTCGTCGCGCTCGGGACGGCGCTGATCATGGCCGAACGACGCAATATCATTTCCAGCGTCGCCGTCATCGTAATCGCGGTGGTGGCGCTGGTGTTTTTGGAGTTCGTCATCAGCATGTTGCTGCTCCGCCGCGCCACGTTCGCGAAGTCAGATGCGTGAAACGTGAAACGTAAACATTGGTTAAAGCGCTCTGCCAAATTCACGTTTCACGTTTCCCACATCACGCATCAAAAAATACTGTAGCCGCAGACGTGAGTCTGCTCTAACTGATTCTTCGCAAAAACGCGCTGAAAAAGAGTGAGCCGACTCACGTCGGCGGCTACGACATTTCTTAAAACGCTTTACACTTTCGGCTCCCACCCCGGTTCATAACTCCGATGCCACAAGGCTGCGGCGTGCGAGTCCTTCTGGATATGCCCGTTCGTCGTGTCGCAATTCAGTTCCCGGCCCACGCGCCACGCGATATTTCCCAGGTGCAACATCGCCACGCTCTTGTGGCCTTCCGTGATCGGCGAGTTGGGCGTTTGGCCGCTGCGAACGCAATCGAGAAAATTCTTCACGTGCAACTGGTCCAATTCGATGCCGCTCGCGCTCACTGTGTTCGTCGGGTCCGCCTTCACGTCCGCTTTCGCGCTCTTGATGACCTTTTTATTGGCGTCAAAGATCGTGTAATTCGCGTTCTCGAGCAGCGCCGTGCCCTTCGTCCCGTAAACAATCGCCCCGCGATCGAAGCCCTCCACCGGATACCCGTTGCAACTGCGTCCCTCCCATGAGATCGATTTGCCATCCGGATAATCCCACGCGATGACCTGCGTGTCCGGCGTCTCCCAATCGTCCTGGTAAAAATAACGCCCGCCGTTCGAAGTCACGCGGCTCGGCCAATCCACACCCAGCGCCCAGCGGCAAACGTCCACCTCATGCGTCCCGTTATTCAGCGCCTCGCCCGTGCCCCAATGCCAGTGCCAATGCCAGTTGTAATGAATTAAATTATCCACGAACGCCTTGCGCGGCGCCGGCCCCTGCCACAATTCATAATCGAGCCATTCCGGCACCGGCGCCGGTTTCCCGTGGCCGATCGGACCGCGCTTATTCGTGTACCACGCCCGCGCGAATACCAGCTTGCCGATCACGCCCCCGTGCAATTGCTCCATCGCCTCGTGCATGGTCGGAAACGAGCGGCGTTGATTGCCCATCTGGCACACGCGCTGATATTTTTTCACCGCCTCGATGAGCAACTCGCCTTCGCGCGGGTTATGGCTGCAAGGTTTCTCCACGTAAACATGCTTGCCCGCCGCCAGCCCCATGATCGCCATCGGCGCATGCCAGTGGTCCGGCGTCGCGATGGTGATCGCATCGACCGATTTATCGGCGAGCACCTTGCGAAAATCCTTCATGCCCTTCGGCTCGGACTGCTGGCGTTTCAACGTCGCCTTGATGCCCTTGGCAATCGCGCGATCATCCACGTCGCAGATATAGGTAATCTCGACATTCGGCAAACCGCCGGTGAGACATTCCACGTGGGCAATGCCGCGGCCATTCGTGCCGATGACGGCGACCCTGATTTTGTCATTGGCGCCGATGGTATTGATGGAGGGCGCGGCAGTGTTTTGTCCCCTGGCCAACGGACTGAGATAAGAAGCCAGGCTGAGTCCCACGCCGGCAGTCCCGGCCCGTTTGATGAAATCGCGACGATTTATGGATTTTTGCATGAGTCCGAGAATAGCCCCGCCGCCGCCCCGCGCCAAGTCCCCATTCTATATGATGCCCGCCGTTTTTTAACCACGGATGGGCACGGATGTTTGGGGAGCGCGCCCGCCCCGGCTGCCGTTCGGCGCGCCTCGCGCCGAACGTGTGCGGCGTGAGAAGGCACTGAACGGTGGGTTAATTTCACGCCTCAAAGTGAGCCGCGAGGGCGCGTCTCACTGCGCCCGAGGCGGGCGCGCTCCCCATCCCGACTGCATCGTTCCGGCCAAGCGGTTGGGTTCCGGTCATTCTTCCGACGCTTGGCGTCACTCGTACCTAATATAGGCCACGCGCCACATTGTTCCGTTGCCGTCTTCGGTAAACAATAACGCGCCGTCGTGCGCCACGGTCACTCCGACCGGCCTGCCCCAGACGCTGTGGTCGTCCACCACAAAGCCGGTGACAAAATCCTGATATTCCCCGGTGGGAACACCACGATCCACGCGCAAGCGAGCGATTTTATAACCGGTTCGATCACTGCGATTCCACGAACCGTGCAACGCCACGAACGCGTCGCCCTGAAATTCGCGGGGAAACGCGGCGTCACCCGAGGTCGCGTTGTAAAAAGTCATTTCCAGCGAGGCGGAATGCGATTGTTCGAGAATGTCCGGCACAATCGCCTTGCCGGCGAGGTCCGGCCGTTCGCCAGCGTGACGCGGGTCTTCATGGTTCCCCACGTAATACCAGGGCCAGCCGTAATAGCCGCCTTCCTTCACGCGAGTCACATAGTCCGGCACGAGATCGTCCCCGAGGCCGTCGCGCTCATTGGTGGACACCCACAAATCACCCGTGTCCGGGTTCACTGCCAGGCCCACGCCGTTGCGGATACCCGTCGCGAACGGATGCAAAGGCTGGTGTCCTTCCGGGTCGGTCACGAGAATATCGGCGCGATTCCACTCCGGCCCCCATGTCGCGCCGAAACCATGTTCGGCTTCCCAGGCGCGGATTTCCTCCGGCGTTTTCTTTTTCATGTCCTCGGCCACGTTGGAACCGGAACCCACGGAAATGAACATCCGCTTGCCATCCTTCGAGAAAGCCACATCGCGTGTCGTGTGGCCGCCGGTGGTGTCCGCGAGCTTCGGCACGATGACTTCCGGCGCTCCGCTGGCTTTCAAATCTCCACTGTGATACGCAAATCGCACCACTGAATTACGGTTGCCCACGTAAATCCATTGCGGATTGTCGCCCGGCGGATAAAACGCAATGCCGAATGGCCCCTTCAAACCTTCGGCGAACACCTGGTTTTCCAACGGCGCATCCGCCCCGTCCTTGGTCCGCATCACGCGAATCCGGCCGGCGCCGGTTTCAGCGATGAAAAGGTCTCCATTGGGAGCGGTTCGCACGAGCCGCGGATTGTTCAGGCCCTGGGCGAACAATTTCACCGCGAATCCAGAAGGCACCGCGAGCCCTGCGTTCGCCGGCGCGCGCACCACCTGCGGGCCGTTGCCAGAGGATTGCGTCGCGAAGGGTGGCGGCAAGTTTGTCGCACTGAAATAATGTGGCACGCCGGGGGCCTGCATCTGCCAGTCGTTCGCGTTCGTCCCGCTCGATGCCACGATCTCCGGGTATTTCAAAGTCACGCCTTCGGGGATTTTCAACGTCGAAAGATAAGCAATGAGGTCGGCGCGAACCCTCGCGTCCGGCACCGGAATGGGCATCGCTGTGCCGGGCACTACGACCATCGGATTTACCAGAAACCGGTTCAACGATGGCGCGTCCCAGGTAAACCCGGAATCAGTCAGCGCTCTGGTATAGTTGAAATGCGGGCTGGATGCAGCCTTGCGTCCAACCACGCCGACGAGGCTGGGCCCTTGCTTCATAATCACGGTATTGCCCGGCCCCAGCTCCGGCGAATGACAAACCATGCAACTGGCCTGGAAAAAAGTTTTGCCCCGCGCGGCATCACCCGCCGGCATATCCTGCGCGCTCGCGGTGGCGGATGCCAGCGCGACGGTCAACCAGACGAGGGGCGCGAACGTGGACTGCACTAATTGTTTCAATAAAAGCTTTTGCATGTCTCTGATTTTGTCGACGGTTCAGTTATCCGATTCTTTCTGCCGATGCTGTGCCGCGAAATATGACCGTTGGCGGAAAATAGACCAAGCTGAAAAAGCTCCAAGCTCCAACATCCAAGCGCCAGAGAATCTCCAAGCTCCTCAATTCGGGACTGGCAGGCTTTTGGGCGCATCTTGACACTGCCCGCCAAAATTGCGGAAAGGAGCGCGGCTGTGTGCGCGGAACACAGCCGCGCTCCGGGGGCAATGCCGAGATGCGCCCGACCGCACTGAACGCCGGTTTTGGCTGTTGCGCCTCTGGAGATCTGATTTTCGATTGCGGCATGATCTTTTTTTACCCCAGCAAACAACGGCAATCATCGGCAATTATCGCCAAAATCAAGGACCACGAATCCCTTCTGTCCACCAAAACGGGGCAACCTCACCCCCCACCCCCCTTTATCGGTCGGATTCAGTCGGATTCACCCGGATTTAGTCGGATTTTTTCGGAGTGTTCTCGGAATGGGTTGCTTGCGAGTGAAATTTGCGGGAATCGCTTCCGGCAGTCAGCCGGGCATCGCCGCGAACCTCAAATTGCTTCGCTGTTCTCATTCGTCCTTTCTCCCCTCCTTTCGCTTTGCTTTATAGCACGGCTGTCAAATGCAGAAGCGAATGGCGGGAATTCAATGGAGCGCCGATCTCCGATCCGGTGCGTTTCTCAGTGAATACCCCCCATACCTTCCGAACGACGGCGGCAGCGAAGCGGGTATTACCCTGCTGAAGCATTCGCTCCATCCGCAGAAGCCGAAAAAGAAAATCGGAGACAGAAACGTTTTACCAACCACCTGCGGTGGAATCGGTAGGTTATTGCGAACAAAGGTATAATGTTTTCGCGTAGAATGATCCCGAAACGAAAAACCTCTTGCTACCCCCCATTCTGTAGTGGTAGCGTCACCGACATACCTGTATGTTGCGGGGGACCGTCCGGTTCAAGCGCGGAATTTAGCAGTCATGTGATACAGGGTTCCCCGGCGGATGTCCAACCCGTCCAAATAGGCTGGCGGCAATGACGAATGACCGATCACAAACAAATAAGACCTCTTTGCGTCAGTCCGAGATGGTGCATTCTCCGGAATCACTCAAACGTGTTGAGCGCACAATGAAAACTCCCGAGCTTCCGTTGCACACGCTCGGGGCTGCGACTTTTGGAAAGACGCTGCCAAAATGTATTCCTGATGATTTTCTCTTTAATGGAGATTGTGAACAGTTTTTGAATCATGCGAAAGAGCAGAATCGCAAATTTAAATTAATCTTCACCAGTCCGCCGTACAATCTTAGAAAGCCGTATTCCACCTACGCAGACGACAAGGATCTCCCTGCTTATTTGGAATGGCAGAAGCAGGTAATCACAAAGTGTGTCGAACGTCTTGACGATGATGGCAGTATCTGCTGGCAGGTTGGAAATTACGTCAGCAACGGACACATCATCCCATTAGATCTCGAATTAAATCCGATCTTCAAAGCTCTTAAGCTCAAACTTCGTAATCGGATCGTCTGGCACTTCGGCCACGGTTTACATTGCAAACGCAGATTCAGCGGACGCTATGAAGTGGTTCTTTGGTACACGAAATCTGAGAATTACAAATTCAATCTGGACGCT
>DASXHY010000599.1:0-3124 GCA_036488095.1 Verrucomicrobiia bacterium
CAGCAACCCGCAGGCGCTCGAAATGAACTTCAAAGGAATCTTCCTCGACGAAGGCAAGAGAATCCTGGGCAGTTAAATACGTAGCACGGAATTCATCCGTAAAATTGCAATTGAGAATGGGGAGCGCGCCCGCCTGGCGCTCCCCGGCAAATCAATTGCAACGTCACGGATTTATTCCGCGCATTTTTTCAACGTGCTTCCGGCATCTTGCCGGAAGGCTTAAACCCTCCCCGGCGGCCAAAGACTCTCCCCCACATCCGTCCGAAAATAGCTGCTCAACACCCGTATCTTCCGAATGTTCGAGTAAGCCGTCGCGATCGCCGCCTTCAACGTCGGCGCCAGCGCAATCACATCCGCAATTCGTTGCCCCGTGGACATCAGCTTGCCGTCATCACTCCGCGTGACTTCATTCCACCACACATCGCAATCAAATTTCCCGCTGACATCCACCGGAAACTGCGGGCCGCGCACCTGGTTGAAAGGATACCCATAACCCGCCAGCGTCAATGAACAACCAAAATTAATCTTCGTGCTGAATTGCGGTTCGAGCTTTTCGTTCCGAGTCGTTCGCAAAACCGTCTCCACCGGATTATTCAACATTCGCAGAATCATCGGGCCCGAAGTCACCCCGATGCGGATGTTATATTCGATCACGTGCCACTTGCCGCCGCGGTGGATGGCCGTCACCTGGATCGGCCCGTTATACTTCACTTTCTTGAACCACGGCAGCAGCGGACGCAAAAGCTCGCGCGCCAGGCCATATTTATCATTCGGATCCTTTTCCACCAACCCACCCAGCGGCGCGCCGGCCACCACGCCCTGGTTACCGTTGAACGCGTATTTGTATTCCTGGTTCGTGACCAGCGAATAAATTTCCCCGCCGCTCACCAGTGCGATGTGTCCCGCCTCCGCGCGCCCGAGATATTCCTGGAGAAAAACCCCCTCGGCATAATTCACCTGCCGCAACCACGCGCGCGTGTCCTCCACCGTCTCGCAAAGAATCGTGTGAATCGGGCTCGTCGGCGAACACAACGGGTTCTTGATGACGAACGGCTGCGCGTGCTGCTTTAAAATCCTTTCCGCCTCCAACCGGTTGGACGCCACGTAAGCACGCGGAAACGGAATCTTATGATCCGCACACAACTTCCGCGCAAAATCGCGTTCCCGTTCAATGCGCATCGCTTCACCGGTCGGGCTGAAAATCGGCGTTTTGGACTCCAGCAATTCCTCCGCCCACGGCGCTTGCGCCCAATCGATCGATTGCGGAATCACAAAATCGATTTTGTTTTTCCTGATCAACGGCGTAGGATCGGGAAACGCCTCGCGCGAAAACGTCGGCCCCACCAGCGACGGCGGGAAATGCCCGTAATTGCGGGTCAAATAGGTCGAGACTATCGCGCCGGCATCCGCGAGCGCCGTCCCAATGCTGTGAGCGAACGATCCAACCCCGAGCACCATGACCGATGCCCGGCCCTTATGAACTTGCGATTTGCGCGCCATGCGATTGCCAGTCTTTCCAAATTCCCAATCGAACGCAATTCCAACCAGCTTTCAGTAGCGCAGGTTGCCAACCTGCGGTGTCGCCGACTGCCAGTCGGCGAGGCGTCAGTTATTACCAACGCACCGGACTGCTGTCGCCCCCCCGCGAGGAACGGCAACGCGACGCATTCTTCATTCTGCATTCTGCATTCGTCATTCGACTTTCCCCACCGCTTTGCTACCTTTGAGCCGTGAGTTTTGTTTCAGAATTTAATTCTTTGCCGCTGTCTGCGCTGGCCAAACGTTCCCAAACCGGCGGCAGCGCCGCCGCGCGCGAAGCGATTGGAAAAGCCGACTTGTCGCTCACCGATTTCGCCGCGCTCATTTCGCCCGCCGCCGCCGAGTTGCTCGAACCGATGGCCCGTCGTGCGCACGCGATGACCCAGCAACGCTTCGGTAAAGTCATCCGCCTATTCGCGCCGCTCTACCTTTCCAACGAGTGCATCAACAATTGCAAATACTGCGGCTTCTCGCGCGACAATCCCATCCTGCGCGTCACTCTCTCGGTAGACGAAGTGCTCCGCGAAGCCAAAGCGCTCCACGAGCAGGGATTTCGCAATATCCTCCTCGTCGCCGGCGAACATCCGAAATTTGTTTCCGGAAATTATCTTCAGGAATGCGTCGCCGCGCTGCACCACGAATGGCCGGGCATCTCGCTCGAAGTCGGGCCGATGGAAACCGAAGACTATCGACCCATAGTGCAATCCGGCGCGGAGGGGCTGGTGGTTTACCAGGAAACGTACGACCGCGCCATCTACGACGACATGCACACCGCCGGGCCAAAGAAAAATTTCGATTGGCGCGTCGAGACCGCCGAACGCGCCTACGCCGCCGGTTTTCGCCGGCTGGGCATCGGCGCGCTGTACGGGCTCGCGGATTGGCGCTACGAAGCCTTGTGCGTCGCCGCGCACGCGGATTATTTATTGCGCAATTGCTGGAAAGCGGCCGTGACGATTTCCCTCCCGCGCCTGCGTCCCTGCGCCGGCGAATTCCAGCCGCTCACGCACATGACTGACCGCGACCTCGCGCAGCTCATTTGCGCGTTTCGCCTGATGTTCCCCGATGTCGGCCTCGTGCTCTCTACCCGCGAACAAGCGAAGCTGCGCGACGGCTTAATACCGCTCGGCATTACGTTGATAAGCGCGGGCAGCCATACCGAGCCGGGCGGCTATACCGGCGCCGGCAAAGAAAACATTCATCACACTGAACGCGGCCGCATCGTCGAAGTCGGCGCGAGCGAATGGGCCACGACCAACGGCCACGCCACCAACGCCACCAGCCAATTTGAAATCGCCGACGACCGCTCCCCGCGCGAAGTCGCGGACCTGCTTCGCAAACTCGGCTACGAGCCCGTCTGGAAAGATTGGGACGCGGCGTTGACGGTGTAAAACGGATGAAACGGTTTTGCCAATCCTACGCAGTGACGCTGGGGATATTGCTCCCCACTCTGATCGCTGTCGCCTACGCCATTTCGTGTTCTAATGCCGGCCAGGTTCTATCCTGGGATCGATTTTCCAATGGATTGCTATACCATGTTTCAAATTGTGGAGGCAATTCAGCCGCTGGCAGTAATTGTCGGAATGTG
>DASXHY010000011.1:0-3348 GCA_036488095.1 Verrucomicrobiia bacterium
CCTTAATAAGATTAAGCTTCCTACCAGGTTGGTACTCTCTATCAGGTTGGCGGCGCGGTCAATCTCTTAGGAGGACTTTTGTGAAGTGGGGGCGCATATCAAAAATTGAGCAGTATCTTAGCCGCGGAGCGGCGATAGACGATAGCCCACGGCGTGAGCCGTGGGAACGATCGAATAAACGAGGCAGCAGAGCCGCAGAGCGGCGAAAGAATGCTGCACAATGTCTTTCTTTCGCCTCTCCGAGGCTTGTGAATTCCCGCACGCCGTTCCCACGGCTCACGCCGTGGGCTACCATCCAACGCTGCTCCGCGCTCCGCCAGATGCGAGCCCGTTTATCGGCTGGCAAAACGCAATTCGCTCCGCATGCGCTCCACCTCGTTCATCAATCGAAAAACCATTTTGATGCCGTCGAGATTAAGGCCGTAGCGGCTGTGAAGATATTCGATGCGTCGCACGGTGCGGATGGCTTCGTCATCGAAATAGTAGCCGCCATAATCCGCGTCGACGACGGGCGAGAGCAAGCCGTGTTTGCAATAGACCAGAATGACCCGGCGCGGGACGCCGGCAAGGTGGCCCACGGCCTCAATCGAGTAGGCGGTATGCGGATCCGGCTCGAATAGCTGGATCGCGTCGGCGGAATTCTTAGTAAAACGTTCAGTGATAGTTTTCATGCGCGACTCCCAATAAAACATGTTGTTGGATGAATTGCCGGATCTGCGCGGCGGGCAATGCTCCCGCCTGGCGCGCGGTTTCGCGTCCATCCTGGAACAATGCGAGGGTGGGTATGCCGCTGATGTGGAACCTTTGGGCGAGATGGGGCAGGTCTTCCGTGTTCACCTTCGCCACTAGCCATCGGCCCGCGCCTTCCCCGGCGACTTTGGCGAGTTCGGGTGCGACCATTTTGCACGGACCGCACCAGGGCGCCCAGAAATCGACCAGCACGGGGAGAGCCGAGCGGCTGGTCAGCGCATTGAATTGGCTTTCATTGTTGATCACCACGAGTTCGCCAGGCGGGCGGAGTTCCGCGTGGCAATGGCCGCAGCGAAAAGTTTGTTCCAGGCGTTCGTAAAGCATTCGATTGCGCTGCCCGCAACTCGGACAGGTCAGCAGCAGGCCTGATTCATTCAAGTCAATCGTGTTCATCATCATTTTCTCCTCAAAAAACCGGTTGCGTAAATACCGCGCAGCGGAAAGTCGGCAGGTTCAATATCAATCCTCCGGGAAAAAGTTCAATTGGGAGAATTGTGGGAAATTCAACGATTGTTTAACGGATTCTTTCCAACTCCCCAATCTGTTCTATACAGCGCGAGGGTGGTTGCCGTTTCTCAGGGATTTAATGAGAGACTGGAGGCGTATCACGGAAAGGCGGTTGTTTTTTTGTGAGCAAACGCCGTCCCCGTTGTAATTTAGCCGAGCGGCCATTGCTTTTGCATCCCCATAAAAGGGGGTGCGGCTTTTAGGGTGTTGGCCTTGACTCAGTTAGGCGAAAGAAGGACGGTAATCAGCAATCCAACAACTAAAAGTTTTATCACGCCTTTGTCTCTCTTTGTGAAAAATATCGTCGCTGCGTTCGTTCTCGGCCTTTTTGCCATCGGGAATTCTTTCGGCCAGACGCCTTATAAAGTGCTGATTTTTTCTGAGACGCTCGGATTCCGGCATGATTCCATCACCAACGGAATTGCGACGATCCAGGCGTTGGGCACGACCAATAACTTCACGGCGGACGCAACTGAGGACCCGACTTTGTTCACGGACGCGAACCTGGCCCAATATAAGGCGCTCATTTTCCTGAACACGACCGGGGACGTGTTGGACACCAATCAGCAGGGCGCGCTCCAGCGTTACATCGAAGCGGGCGGCGGCTGGGTGGGAATCCATTCGGCGGCGGACACGCTGCACAATTGGGCCTGGTACGGCGGGTTGGTGGGGAGTTACTTTGCCAGTCATCCGGCAATCCAGCAGGCCACGGTGAAAGTGGCGGACCGGGTAGACCCTTCCACCGTCATGCTTCCGGCGCGCTGGGTCCGGACGGATGAATGGTATAATTTTCAGACCAATCCGCGCGGCACGGTTCACGTCCTGGCCACTGTGGACGAAACCACTTACACCGGTGGAACCAATGGCTTCGACCATCCCATCGCCTGGTGTCAAAACTACGATGGAGGGCGCGCCTGGTACACCGCTGGAGGACACACACCGGCGAGCTTCGACGAACCGCTGTTTCAAGCGCATCTTTTAGGAGGCATCCAATTCGCGGCGGGCGTGAAGCCGGCCGATCCCGGCTCGACGCTGGATTCCAATTTTCAAAAAGTCATCCTGGATAATAACGTGTCCGACCCGCTTCAATTATCCGTCGCGCCGGATGGGCGGGTGTTTTACATCGAACGCGGCGGCAACGTAAAAATTTACAATCCCGTCAATTCGCACATCACGCTGGCGGGGCACATTGACGTCGAGGAACAGGTCGAGGATGGCCTGTTGGGCATCGCCCTCGATACCGGTTTCAGCACCAACAATTGGTTTTATCTGTTTTATTCGCCGAACGGCACAAATTCGGAACAGCACATTTCGCGGTTCACATTGACCAGCAGCAATACGGTGGACATGGCTTCGGAACAGATCCTGGTGCGGATTCCGACCATTCGCGGCGTGGGCAACCATTCGGCCGGTTGCCTGTTCATGCACACGAATGGCGACCTTTATATCTCCGCGGGAGACAACACGGACCCTTTCTCCTCGAGCGGATTTGCGCCGCTGGACGAGCAACCGGGGCGCGCGCCGTGGGATTCCGAAAAGTCGGCATCGAATGAAAACGATTTGCGCGGCAAAATTTTGAGAATTCATCCGCAGCCGGACGGCACTTATACCATTCCCGCCGGAAATCTTTTTCCGCCGGGCACGCCCAATACCAAACCGGAAATCTATATCATGGGCTGCCGCAATCCGTTTCGATTCACGGTGGATGAAGCCACCGGCTGGGTATATTGGGGTGAAGTCGGCCCCGACGCGACTGCCGACGACCCCACACGCGGGCCAAAAGGTTATGATGAATGGAACCAGGCGCGCAGCGCGGGCAATTTCGGCTGGCCCTATTTCGTTGGGAATAACAAACCTTACATCGACTACGATTTCGCCACCGGAATTTCCGGCGCGGCATTCGATCCCAACGCGCCAGTCAACGATTCGCCGAACAACACCGGCCCCGCCAATTTGCCGCCGGCCCAACCGGCCATGCTTTGGTATCCGCATGACAACTCGGTTGATTTTCCCGAATTGAACGGCGCCGGCGGAAGTACCGCGATGGGCGGCCCGGTCTATCATTTTAAAACCAGCGTTCTCAAGGCCACG
>DASXHY010000020.1:0-3930 GCA_036488095.1 Verrucomicrobiia bacterium
TTCGCCCGCTTCGTTTTTCGTTGTATTCATAAGGGCAGCGTACCCAATGCCCTTGGACATCCTCAGTCCTATGCGTTTGCTAAGTATACAAGCCCGGGAGGGCAGCCGCCCCGGCTGCCGTTCGGCGCGCCTCGCGCCGAACAAGAGGCGTGGGAACGTGCTAAACGGTGGGTTGATTTCCCGCGTCGGAGTGATCCGCGAGGGCGCGCTCCCCAATTACTGCGGACCGTAGACTTTCAGAACCGCCTGGGTGCGCGATTGCACGTGAAGTTTTTCGTAAATGTGCTGCAGATGCGTGCGCACCGTGTTGATGGTGATGCCGAGCTTGTCGCTGAGTTCCTTGTAGGAATAGCCTTTGGCCAGCATCTCGACCAATTCCTGCTCGCGCGGCGTGAGTTTTTCCACGTCGGAAGCCGGTTTCGTAATTTTGCGGAAATGACCGGCGACCTTGCGGGCAATTTGCATGGACATCGGCGCCCCGCCGGCATGCACCAGTTCCACCGCCAGGATCAACTCCGCGGGAGGCGCGCTCTTCAGCAGGTATCCGCTGGCTCCGGCGCGAATCGAGTTGAAGATTAAATCGCTCTGCTCATAGCGAGTGAGCATCAATATCTGCAAATGCGGCAGCACTTTTTTGAGCCGGGCGACACATTCGATGCCGTTCATTCCCGGCAGATGGATGTCCACCAGCGCCACGTCTGGTTTTTCCAGCGGGATGCCGATTATTCCTTCCTCAGCCGTGGCATAAGTGCTGACGCAACGCAACGCCGGTGCGCGATTCAGCATCGCGGCGAAACTTTCCCGCATCCGATGATCATCTTCGATCAATGAAACGGTAATCGGCATGGGTGGAATAATGCGTGAGTTTGAACGGAGGAGCAAGCAAGCGAGACGGCGGCTGCTACGAAGAGGGCGGCAACGGATACGCAGCAGAAATTTTTGTTCCTTCGCCGGGTTTGCTGTCCACCGAAAATGTTCCACCGATTTCTTCCATTCGCTGGCGCATGTTCCGCAAACCGTTGGCGCGGGGATTTGGCGTCGCGACAAATCCGCGGCCGTTATCCTTGATTTCGATTTCGATTTTTCCATCCTTGAACGCGACGCGCAGCCAGACTTCGGTGGCGTGCGCGTGACAGGCGATGTTGTTGAGCGCCTGTTTGACGACGAGGAACAAATTATGCCGCGCTTCCGGCGAAACCTGGCGGTCCGGCAAATCGTCCGGCAGTTCCACGCGGCACCGGATTTCCGCGGCCTGCAGGAACTCAACCGCAAACTCACTGATATAATCAATCAGGTACGGCAGCGTGTCGTTGCGCGGGTTGATCGCCCAAATGATGCCATCCACCGCTTTGACCACCTGCCGGACCATGGCAGCGCAATGCTGCACATGCTCGTCCAGGGCGGCGGATTTTTCCTGTGGCGTGTCCAGCAATAACGCGACCTGTGTCAGGCTGCCGCCGAGATCATCGTGCAAATCCCGCGCGATGCGCGCGCGTTCCTCGTCCAACGCCGCCTGCTGCTCGATCGCGCGAAGTTGTCCGCGCAGCCGGCGAAAGGACACATAGCGCACGATGGCAATGATGCTGACGGTAAAGGCCGCGAACATCACGAAGCGGAACCACCACGTTTGCCAGAAAAACGGCAAGACGGTCAGGTTGACCGTGGCGCCGATTTCGTTCCAAACGCCGGATTGATTGCACGCGATGACGCGAAAATGGTAACCCGCCGCCGGCAGGCGCGAATAAATCGCCTTGCGGGCGTCGCCCGCGTCGAGCCAACCCTCATCGAACCCTTCGAGTCGGTAGCGGAATTGGACGTTCTCGGGCGCGGTGAGGCTTGGCGCGACAAAATCAAACTCGATTCGGTGATGGCCCGGCGGCACACGGAGCATCGCCTGCGTTTTCAAATCCGCAACGTCGTTCGCGGCGCGTTCGCGCAGGGGAGACCGGCTGTTGTATAAGCCGATGATCTCACCATCCACACTGGCGCGATCTACAAAGACCTGCGGGGGATCGGGATTATCGCGGATATTTTCGGTGTGAATTACCGCCAGCCCGGTTCGCGTGCCGATGCGCGGGCGGTCATCGCTGCCCAGCAATGCGGCGGGATAATTGTCATAATTCGCCTGCAAACTGGGCAATCCCTCACCGCGTCCGAATTTTACCGAACGCACCTGCCGGGCGCGGCCTTCCGCGACGTCGTCCAATTGCTTCATTTGCACGCGGTAAAAACCATGCGTTCCGGCGAGCCACAGCCAGCCTTGCTGGTCGGAAACAATTTGTGAAACGAAATTGTCATCGAGCCCCTGCGCGGGGGTAAAACGGGAATATTTTCCATTTTTAAATCTTCCCAAACCGCCGCCGCCGGCATATCCGATCCAAACCGCGCCATCCGCCGTGGCGTGGAGGCAGCGGATGGCAAACGGTTGCGGCGGGCCGTTGGTGGTTTCGTTAATGAGTTGGTTGCCGGTGATGCGCAAGAGCTGGCCCTCGGCGGTACCCACCCAGATGTTTCCCCTGGAATCCTCAGCCATCGCCCGAATCGTCCTGGCGCCCGGCGGCATCTTGAAGCTGGTGAATTTGCCGTCGTGCAATTGTTGGACCTGGCGCGGGGTATCGATGCCGAGCCAGACATCGCCGTCCGAACTCGCGAGTAATGAACGCACGGTTTCGCTGGCCAGACCGTTCGCTCGGCCCCAGGCGGTGAATCGATTGTTTTGAAAGCGATAGAGGCCGAAGCCGCGCCCGCCGATCCACACCGCGCCATTGCTGCCGGCGGCGACACACGCGGCGCGTCCGCCCGGCCAATTGGTGGCTTGCAGCATGTTCACCCAGTTCGTGACGGAATGATGCATCAATAGTCCATCGCGCGTGACTGCCCAAAGCGAACCCTCCGCGTCCTCACACACCGAGCGCACCGAATCGATTGGCCGGGCGGGATCAACATTTGACAGTTCCAAAATGCGCGGGCGCAGTCGATTCAGTCCGCCTCCACCGGTGCCGACCCAGAGATTGCCCTCCTGGTCTTCCATCAGGCAATTGATCGAAGGGTGGGATGTGTGCACGGTTTCAAAACTCGAGCCGTCAAATTTGAATAATCCGTTGGCGGCCTCGCTGCCAATCCACACCATCCCTGCGCGGTCTTCGTGGATGACGCCGGGTTCAGTGCCGGGTTGCGGAAGCGTGCCCTTAAGCTCGACCTTGCCGCCTTCCTGGTATTTGAGCAATTGCGTCGCGGTGCCGATCCACACTCCTCCCGAATGTGAGCCGGCAATGCGCGCGGCGGAGGCATCGAGCTTCACCAGCGTTGTGAATTTACTGTCACGGAAAACACCCAGTTCGTTTCCTTTCGCAAACCACAACTGCCTTTGATTGTCGCAAGTGAGCCAGCAGGGGCCGGGCGCGGGCAGGCCTTCTGCGACGCCAAAGAGCACGACTTGGTTGTCCTTAATCCGGCACAACCGGTTGTACCCATAATAAGAGATCCAGATGGCGCCATCCGCGTCCTCGATCATTTCCCTGACAAAAGAATCCGGCAGGCCATCCTTTTCCGTGAAGAGCCGCGACTGGTCGCCTGCGACGGTGATAATCATTCCGCGATCGATGGCAATCCACAACGCGCCTCGGCGGTCGCAGATAAGCGCGCGCACCACGCGGTTCGGCACGTCCGCGATATTTACCGGGGAGAATTCCTGGAACTGTGTGCCGTCAAAGCGCATGAGTCCCCCTTGGGTGCCGACCCACAAAAAGCCATCAGGCGTTTGAGCGAGGCCGGAAATGACATTGTCGGGCAACCCATCATCGGTTTGCCAGATCCGGGCGAACCAATCATCGCTGCTTCCAAAAGCTGGACGCGCAAACAGGGAAAGCAGGCAGGCTGCCAACAAAATTGCGTTGCGGAAAATCAATCTTCCGGGCACAGGACGCGATA
>DASXHY010000105.1:0-3728 GCA_036488095.1 Verrucomicrobiia bacterium
CAGCACTACGAGGATAATCCGCGTCAAAACCGTCGTCTTAATTGCCTCCCCGGCCGGCTCGCTCACATAAATCCTTTTCAGCACCTGCAAATAATAATAGAGCGACACCGCACTCATCGCCACGGCGAGAATTACGAGCCACAACAGCCCCAAATTTGGCGCATCCGCGTTCACCGCCGCGGTGAAGACGTAAAATTTTCCAAAAAATCCGGCCAGCGGCGGAATTCCCGCCAGCGATAGCATGAAAATCAACATGCAAAACGAAACCAGCGGCGCGCGGCGGCTTAACCCGGCAAAATCCGATAGTTTTTCCCCGCCCGTCCCCCGCTCCACCACAGCCACCACACCGAACGCGCCAATCGTCGTCAGACCATAAGTGACCGCGTAATAAATCAGCGCCTTCAGCCCCTGCTCATTATGTGACAGTATTGCCAGCAACATATACCCGGCATGGGCAATCGCCGAATACGCAATCAACCGCCGCACGCTGCTTTGCACAATCGCGACCAGATTCCCCAGCACCATGGACAGCGCCGCGACCACCGCCACCACCGGCACCCAACCCGCCACGTAACCGTGCCACGCTCCGCTTCCTTCAATCTGTTGTCCGGCAAAACCAACCGCCATGACTTTTGCGAAGATGAAAAAGCTCGCCACTTTTGAACCCGAGGCGATGAATGCCGCGCTCGGCGTCGGCGCGCCTTGATACGCGTCCGGCGCCCACAAATGAAACGGCACCGCCGCGATTTTGAATCCAAATCCAATGACCACCATCACGATCGCGACCACGAGCAGCGGGTCAAGACCCTTGCCGCTGAGCGCCGCCGCGATCTCCGGCAGGTTCGTCGTGCCCGACAATCCGTAAATCAAGCTCAAGCCGAACAGCGTGAACGCCGCCGACATGCCGCCGAACAGAAAATATTTCAACGATGCTTCGGCGGACTTGATATCGCGTTTGTTGAACGCCGTCAGGATATAAAGCGAAAGGCTGGTCAGTTCGAGCGCGATGAAAATCATCAGGATGTCTTCCGCGCTCACCAGGAACATCATTCCCACCGCGCCCAGCAAAATCAGCGCGAGATATTCGCCCACGTGGTCCGTAAAATCGGAATCCATCGAAAGCAAAATCGTGAAAATCGTCAGCGCCAGTAACGCGATTTTGACAAACTGCGTCGTCGAGTCGATGACCAGCATCCCGCCGAAGGCATTCGCGTGCGTGTGCGAAATCAGCATCCAGGCAATCGCGCCGAAACAGCCCACACAGGCGATCATCCCGGCAATGATGAACCGGAAGCGCAATTCCAATTCGCGCATCGTGACCACGTCCACCGCAAGAACAATCAACGCCGTGACAACGACGATCGTTTCCGGAAGAGCGAGTTTGAGGAGTTCCAGGTAATTCATGGCGACCTCCTCAGCCAATCGAACAACGGTGAATCAAAACTCGGGATGATGACATCGAGCAATAATCGCGGAAACAATCCGATCAGCAGCGAAACAGCAATCAGCATCAGCGCGCCCAATTTTTCCGGAAGCGAAATCGGCGGCAACGGCTCGTGGGAATGTTCGGCGTTCGCTTCCGCCTCGCCAAAGAACGCCTTCTGCAAAACGCGCAACGTGTAAGCGACGCCCACTAAAATTCCGATGCCGGTCAAAATCGCCAGCGTCGGAAACGCCTGCCACGCGCCAATGATCACCTGGAATTCGGCGGCGAACCCACTAAATCCCGGCAATCCCATGGAGGCAATGCTCGCGATAACGAATGTCACCGCCGCGAACGGAATCGCCTTGTTCAATCCCATCGATTGCAAAATGTCCAGCTCGCGCGTGTGCGTCCGGTCGTAAACCATTCGTCCCACCACGGCGAATAACAGTCCCGCGATGATGCCGTGCGAAAACATTTGCAGCACTGCGCCGCTCAGGCCAATCGCGTTCAACGTCATCAAGCCGAGCAGCACAAAGCCCATGTGGCTCACGCTGGAATAACCAATGACAAATTTGAAATCCTTTTGCACCAGCGCTACCGTGGCGCCGTAAATGATTCCGATTACCGCCAGGATCGCAAAAAAGTTTCTCCACGCCATCAGGCCGTCGGGAAACAAAGTCATCGCCACGCGCAGGCAGCCGTACGCGCCCAACTTCATCACCACGCCCGCGAGCAGCATTGAGGCCGCCGTCGGCGCGGCCACGTGCCCGGTCGGCGCCCACGTGTGAAACGGCCACATGCCGGCCAGAATCGCAAATCCAATAAACACCAGCGGAAACGCCCACATCTGGAAGCTGTGCGGGAACGGATATTTCGCCAACTCAGCCACGTCGAACGAATGCGCGCCCGACACGACATACGCCGCGATCAAACCCACCAGCACCATCGCGCTGCCAATGAACGAATAAAGCGCCAGTTTCATCGCCCCGTATTCGCGCCGCGTCGAACCCCAGATCGCAATGATGAAATATTTCGGCACGATGGCGATTTCGTAAAAAACAAACAGCAGGAACAAATCGAAGCTGAGGAACACGCCGTAAACTCCGCCGATCAGCGCCAGGTAAAACGCGAAAAATTCCTTCGCGCGATGCTCGATGTTCCACGAGAAAAGAATCCCCGCCACCGCCGCCAGCCCCGTAAGCAAAACGAGCGTCAGGCTGATGCCATCCGCCGCGAGATGATATTTGATGCCCAGCGAGGGAACCCAGCCAGCGTTGGCAACCGTAACAATTCTTTCAGCACCCGCAACCGCGAGGCCCGATTTATATTGAACCACACCCGCGATTCCAATCGCCAGCCCCGCGATCGCCGCCAGCAACGCCGCCCCCCGCGCCGCCGCCGTATTGCCCTTCGGCAGGAGCATCAGCACCAGCACACCCAAAAATGAAATGTAAATGGTCAAGGCTAACATTATCAGAATGGCAATTGCTTCACCATCTCCACGACGGTGTGGTTGATGAAGCCCAGCACGAGTTGCGGATAAACACCGAGCACAAACATCAACGCAATGGGCGCCGCCAGCATCACGCGCTCGCACACGGTCAAATCCGGGAACGCCGCCCATTTCGGATTCAGCGGGCCGTTAAACACACGTTGCAAAACTGTAAGAATGACAATCGCCGTCACGAGCAGGCCAATCACCGACAGCGACGCCGAACACATCGCCAGCGGAAACACGCCCTTGAAAATCAGGAATTCACCGATGAACCCATTCAGCCCCGGCAATCCGAGCGATGAAAACAGCGCGATGCCCATCAGCCCGCAAAAAACCGGCGCTACTTTGCGGATGCCGCCGAAGTCGTGCAACCCGCGCAATCCCCCGCTCCGCCGTTCGATCAACGCGATGAACCAGAACAACGTCGCCGCAGTCAAACCGTGATTGAACATCTGGAGCAAAACTCCGCTGAGAGCCGCGGCTTTCTCCGCCGCGGGCGCCGCCAGCGTCGCGCCGGAAGTCGCCACCGCAAAAATCGCCAGCAGGCAATAACCCAAATGGTTGATGGACGAATAAGCGAATATCCGTTTCAAATCCTTTTGCGCAAACGCGGCGCTGGCGGAAAAAACAATCGTAATCACCGCCAGCACGAGCAACGGCGTGCGCAGCGCCTGCATTTGATACGGAAAAATCGGCAGCAGGATGCGCAGGAAACCGTACACGCCCATTTTCGACATCACGCCGGTGAGCAGCATCGTGGTGCCGCTCGGCGCTTCGGTGTAAGTGGAGGGCAGCCAGGTGTGAAAC
>DASXHY010000108.1:0-3651 GCA_036488095.1 Verrucomicrobiia bacterium
GCGGCCATCACTGGCGCGACCAACAATAGTTACACTGTGGCGACGCCGCTGGGCACCAATACCTTTAGCTGCACCGTCAGCAACACGTTTAATGGCGGCAGCATCGCTGGCAGCAGCACTGTGACATTGGTGGGGAGTGACGCTCATACACCTCCATACCGCCTGGCAGTTTTGGCGGATAGTCCGATTGCCTATTGGCGGCTGGACGAGGGCCCTGATAATGGCGCTGGCAACGACGGAGTTATCGCGCACGACATCGCGGGTGGGCATAACGCTTTCTATAACAATACGGCACTGGGCGTACCGGGCTATAGCACCAATGACGCCGACACCGCCGCCGGGTTTGGCACTTTTTCCAACGCCAACAGCTATGCCCAGGAGCTTGACTTGTCCGGCAGCGGGGTTACGAACATAGACTTTTCACAACCTCCGGGCGCCAATGCTGAATTCTCAGTTGAAGCCTGGGCAAACGCCGCAACCAACCAGGCCTTGAATAACCGGATTTTGAACAAAGGTCATTTCTTCGGCGAGCAGTTCGCTCTCGATTTGGGCACGACCACCCCGAGCACCGCCTTCCGCTTCACCATCCGCGACGCCAATGGTACCGAGTATGACGCCAGATCGGCGATTGTTCCCGACGGCAAATGGCATCATTTAGTCGGCGTCTGTGATGAAGCAAACGGCCTTATCGAGCTTTACGTGGACGGAGTTTTGGCCGCAACCAATTTCAACAATGTGGCCCTGGCTCCTGGGAGCGGGCTCTATTCGGTTCAAGAGGCGATGTCCATTGGCAATGCCGATACCGACCGCAATGGAGCCGGAGTGTACGGCGCGCAATTCATAGGCACCATTGATGAACCAGCCCTCTTCAATTACGCCCTGACGCCAGCCCAGGTGGCTGACCATTACGGAGCCGGAATTGCCCAACCGCCGATGCCGCTCACGATTAAGGACCTGGGCCTCGGCCAAGTGCAATTGACATGGGGCTCCGCCGTGCTTCAGAGCGCGACTAACGTGGCAGGACCTTATAATGACGTGACAGGGGTAACTTCCCCTTACACTGTGCCGGCAACCAACAAGCAACAGTTCTATCGAATACGATAAAGGACTGAACGGCCGGTTGGAAACTTTCCGATCCTGGCCATTGTGAAAACAAGAATACCAACCACAAAAATGCGACTGAAAATCGCTCTGCTGGAAGAGAAGAACGTCCCTAATGCGGGCATTCGCCGGGCGACGCCTCACGGTGGGCGAACGGGCGATAGCGGCTTCACCCTTATCGAACTATTGGTGGTCATCGCGATTATTGCCATTTTGGCCGCGATGCTGCTTCCGGCGTTGAGCAAGGCCAAAGAGAAAGCGCAGGGCGTTTCCTGCATGAATAATCTGAGGCAGGTCATGCTGGGCTGGAAAATGTATAGTAATGACAATAACAGCAAATTCCCCTGCAACGACGGATTGGGCGCGGGCAACTCAGGTGACAATTGGCCAACTACATTCGGATATGCCAATTGGGTCGCCGGAAGGGAATGCTATGCTGGCAGCCCTGATAACACGAATTCCGCGCTGCTAATTGATTCAAGATACTCCCAGTTGGCTCCGTACGTCGCCAGCGCGCCGGTTTACCGTTGCCCGGCCGACCGAAGCATGACCTATGGCAGCACCGGACCGCCGCGCATCCGCACCTATTCGATGAGCCAGGCGGTGGGTTGCTCCGCGCCGAATGCGAGTCCGCCGTTTGCCAAGTTGCCGGAAGGCAATCTTGCCGGCAGATTTGGCTCACCACCCGGCGGGCATTGGCGGACTTACTCAAAAGACTCCGACGTGATCGCGCCGGGAAATTCGGACCTGTGGGTGCTGATCGAGGAGGACCCGGATAGCGTCGATGACGGAGGCTTTGCCTTTTGGATGCCGCCATATCCGGTGAATAATCCAACGGCATGGTACAACTTTCCGGCAAGGATTCACGCGGGCAGTTCCAGTTGCCTTGCCTTTGCCGACGGCCATTCGGAGATCCACCGCTGGCTGCATCCCGCAGATATTGCACTGCCCACCTATATCACCTACACCACAGGAGGAGGTAACGCGCCTACGCCCACGGTAGACCCGGATATTGTGTGGTTCGCGTCGCACACCTCGGCTCCGGGACCCTGATTGGACGGGTTGATTCTTCGATGAAATACTTTTTTTCGCGGTGCGTAACCTCATTCCATTAAACTGAATCTTAAAGTTAATGCCTGCGCTGAATACGAAAATTCCATTTTCGGTCCGATCGTTGGCGAAGGCGCCAGGGCGGATTTCGATTCACCCGCCAGCGACCGTTCCATGGCGCTCCTCGGATGTATTCTCGGCTTATGATGATCCGCAACTTGCGGTCGGCGTGCAGTTCATGCGCGAACACGCTTTCGAGAAAATTACGGTACAAGACATCGTGAGGGCAGCCGGAATATCACGTCGGGCTTTCGAACGTCGGTTTGCCAAAATGGTTGGACGGGCGCCCAAAGCGGAAATCCTGCGGTTGAGGCTGGAGTGCGCAAAAAAATTGCTGACTGAAACAAATTGGACACTGGCGCAGATTGCCCGGAAGACGGGCTTTAAATATGGGGAACACCTGCACGTAATGTTCAGCCAAAAAACCGGAATAACCCCCGGAAAATTCCGCCAAAACGCAAAGCGAAGGCCGGAATGCCAGAGCCCGTAAGAAAATTCCTGATATGAAAAAATCGAACTTGCACCTGACGCGGCGGCGTTTCTTGCGGCAAACCGCCACAGCAATCGGCGCGGCTGTCGCGGCACCCGCCATCATTCCCGCTTCTGCTCTGGGCCGAAATGGCCTGGTCGCGCCCAGCGAGCGCATCACCATGGGTTTCATCGGCATAGGCGGGCAGGGCGGTGGACACCTTTTCGGCGGCGCATGGACTTATGTGCCCGGCGGCTATTTAGGCCGCAAAGAAATTCAAGTGCTCGCCGCGTGCGACGTTTGGCGTAACAAGCGCGAAGGCTCGGCCAAGCGCGTCAACGATGCTTACGCCGAGCGCTTCGGCGCCGGCAATTACAAATCCTGCGAAGCCTACGACGATTTTCGCCGTGTGCTGGACCGCGATGACATTGACGCCGTGCTCATCGCCACGCCGCCGCATTGGCACGCCACGATGGCGATCATGGCAGCGGAAGCGGGCAAGGATATTTATTGCGAGAAACCGACCGCCGTCACCATCGCCGAAAGCCAGGCTGTGCTCGATGCAGTTCGCCGATACGGCCGCGTTTATCAGGCCGGCACGCAGCAACGCAGCGAATACGGCGGCAATTTTCGAAAGGCGGCGGAATTCATTCAAAGCGGCCGCATCGGAAAATTGCAGGAGGTCTATGCCTATCGCGACGGCGGCGGGATTTTCTGGCCGCCGCTGTTCGGCGAGAGCCAATCGGTACCGGACGGATTTGATTGGGATTTATGGCTTGGGCCGTTACCGTTTTTTCCTTACGACGGAAAACATGGGGCGCATCGCTTCGACATTGGCGAATTGAATTGGGGCCAGCATCACTACGACATCATCCAGTGGATTTGCGGCAAAGACGGAACCGGTCCGGTGGAAGTTTTCATGGAAGGCGACCGTTCGTGCTACAAATACGCCGACGGCGTGGTGGTGTATG
>DASXHY010000140.1:0-2274 GCA_036488095.1 Verrucomicrobiia bacterium
CTTTCATTGCGCGCGGACCGACGATTTGGTTTGGTGGCTGTCCGCAGTTTGAGCCAGCACGTCGGGACGGACGGACGGCGTGTCTTCGATGTCGGGCCTGATGTTCAAATAATTGGCCGAGCGCTCGGCGATCTCTTTGAACACCGGCGCGGCCACCTGCCCGCCGTAATAACCTTCCTTCGGCTCATCCAGCACAATCGAAATGCAAAGCTCCGGGTTGTCCGCCGGGAAAAATCCGATGAACGAGGCAACATATTTTCCATGCACATATTCGCCGCCCTCGACTTTTTGCGCGGTGCCGGTTTTGCCGGCCACCGTGTAATTTTCCAGCGCCGCCTTGGCTGCCGTGCCTTCCGATGAAACCACCGTCTTCAGCGCCTCGATCATTTCCTTGTCCGCATCGTCACTGATAATCCGGCGAACGGATTGCGGCGAATAACGCACCACCACGTTGCCATCCGAATCCTCCAGGCGCTTCACCAGCATCGGCCGCATCAGCACGCCGTCGTTCGCAATCGCGCACATCGCCATTGCCATTTGCAATCGCGTCACGGCGATGCCCTGGCCCATCGGGATTTGCGCCACCGAAACTTTGCTCCAGTTCTTCACCGGCCGCGAGATGCCGACCACCTCGCCCGGAAGCGGCAGGCCGGTCCGCGCACCGAAACCGTAACTGGAAATGTAATTATAAAGCCGGTCCTCGCCCATTTTGATTCCAACTTTCGCCGCGCCAATGTTGGACGATTTAGTGATGATTTGTTCGACGGACAACGCGCCGTAGGGTTCGTGGTCGTGCAACACGCGGCCGGCATACGCAAAATGCCCGTTCTCGCAGTCAAACATGTCGTTGAGCGAAACGAGATGATCGTTCAGCGCTCCCGAAATAACGACGATCTTGAACGTGGACCCCGGCTCGACCACGTCCGTCACCACGCGGTTGCGCCGCGCATCCGCGGAAGCCGCGCCCGGATTGTTGGGATCGAAATTCGGCAGCGTCGCCATCGCGAGGATTTCCCCGGTCTTGGGGCGGATCGCAATTCCCGAGATGCTGATGGGCGTATGTTTTTCCATCGCGTCGGCCAGCGCCGATTCCATGATGTTTTGAATCACGGAATCGATAGTGAGCACAACGTTGAGCCCGTCGCGCGCGCCCAAATCCTGTTCGCGCAACGAAACCAGTTCCCGGCCGCGCCGGTCGGTCTCGGTCAACCGCCAGCCCGCGACGCCGCTCAGTTTTTCGTCCATCGTTTTTTCGATGCCGTCCGTGCCGACGATTTCGGAGACAACGTTGCTGTTGATTTCTACATCCTCGGTTTGCGCGTAACCCAAAACGTGCGCGGCGAGCGATTGATTCGGATACACGCGAATCGGGAAATCCTCCGCAAAGATGGCCTTCTGCCGCAACGCGCGATACGACGCCTGTTCGTTCTTCGTCAATTTTTTCTCATCCACTCCAAACGAGAGATTGGTCATGGCAGCCTGGATTTTGCCCCACGCCTCCATCGGCACGCGCTGCTTGATGCGCACGTATTGCACGAGATTGGTTTCGCCCTTGTCGCTCAGGCGGGTGCGCGTGGCGAGCCGTTGAAACAGCGCGCGGTCGTTCGCTTGCAGCAAGGGCGCAATCGCGCGCGCGACGACATCCGCCTGACGATCGGTCATGAGCGACGGATCCGCGCAAACGGTTTTGGCAAACGTGCTCGTCGCGAGGACATTTCCCTTCGCGTCCAAAATGTCTCCTCGGCGCGGCTCGAAAACAAATTCGCGGCGCGTGTTCGATTCCGCTTTGGCGCTGAGTTCGTCATGGCGCAGGCACTGCAAATCGACCAGGCGATAGCCCAATCCGCTGAAGGCCGCTCCCAGCAGCAGCCCCAGCAGCAGCAGTTTTCGAAATTGCAGTCGTTTGGCCATTTGATTGGTTAAATGAGTGATTGGTTAAACAAGTTAAATGAGGGTAAAAATTCGCGCCCATTTAACTCAATTAACCGATTTAACCGATTCAACTTTTGTTGCAAAAAAGACCAACCGCCCGTGGCGATCGGTTCCTCACTTCCGACGGCGTCACGAGCGGCGGTTAAATTTTTCATTTCTTCAGTACTTCAATTGTCAATCATCCATCAAAACTCGCCGGACGCCCGCGGCGATCGGTTCCTCTCCGACCGCGTCACGAGCGGCGGCAAAAATCTCATCAATCGTGCCGGCGCAACACCGGTGTGTGCGGCGACGACAGTCCGATTGACATCAAGCGAAAAAACTCCTGCGTCCGGAAGGCGG
>DASXHY010000582.1:0-5617 GCA_036488095.1 Verrucomicrobiia bacterium
CGCTCATTTTTGAATTGTGGTCGAACCAGGGAAAAAATCGCGGGCAGGCCATTTACACCGTTCCCACGCGCGCCCTGGCGAACGATAAACTCGCCGAATGGCGCTCACGCGGCTGGGACGTCGGCATCGCGACCGGTGATCTCGCCGAAAATCTGAACGCGCCGGTGCTCGTCGCCACACTCGAGACGCAGAAAAACCGGCTCATCCAGGGCGACGGCCCCACCCTGCTCGTCGTCGATGAATACCAGATGATTCGCGATCCGGATCGCGGGCTGAATTACGAACTCGCCATCGCGCTGGCGCCCGCGCAAACGCAATTGCTCCTGCTCAGTGGCAGCGTCGCCAACCCGCAGGACGTCGTGAAATGGCTCCAACGGCTCGGACGCAAGGCGGTTTTAATCCGGCACGATCTCCGCCCGGTTCCGCTCGAAGAAGTTCACGCGAACAATTTGAATTTTCACGTGCCGAGCGAAATTCGCGGTTACTGGCCGCGGCTTATTGCCAAATCTCTCGCCGACGATCTCGGACCGGTTTTGGTTTTTGCGCCGCGGCGTCAGGCGGCGGAATCAATGGCTGCCGAGTTGTCGAGGACGCTGCCCACGCCGAATCCGCTGCAACTGAGCACGGAGCAAAAACAAATTGTCGGCGAACACCTCGCGCGGTTGCTGAAGGCGCGCGTGGCGTATCATCACAGCGGACTCAGCTACGCCGTGCGCGCGGGGGTCATCGAGCCGCTCGCCAAAGCCGGGCAACTGCGCGTGGTCGTGGCCACCATGGGGCTTGCGGCCGGCATCAATTTTTCGCTGCGCAGCGTGGCGCTGGCTGGAGAATCGTATCGCCGCGACGCCGTGGAACAGCCGATTCGTCCCGACGAAATTTTGCAAATGTTCGGCCGCGCCGGGCGCCGCGGATTGGACGAGACCGGATTCGTTCTGATCACCGCCAATGAACTGCGCCTGCTCGATGCGCGCCCGTGTCACTTGTCGCGCAGTGGCGCGGTGGATTGGAGCGCGCTGTTGAATATCATGGCGGTCGCGGCACAGCATGGACGCGAGCCGTTCCGCGAGGCCGTGCAGGTGCAGGAGCGATTGTTCACCGTGAAACCGATTTTCCTGGGCGTGGAAGAATCGCTCAAGCACCCGGTTGTGCCGTGCCATTTGCACACCGATGCCGAACGCGCACGCCACGTTCGTAAACTCGTCCGCGAAATGCTTAACAGCCGCGGCGAGTGGGAGACCGTGCCCGCGCCGACGGAAAAACCGCTGCGTGAAATCAACGTAGGACAGGCTTCCAGCCTGTCTCCATCTTCGCCGGAAGCAAAGCCAATTATGGAGACCGGCGTGACGCCTGTCCTACGGTCAATTCTCACCGAACCTGCCGCCCTCGAAAAAGTCGGCCATGGCGCGCTGATCGTGTTGAGTGAGGAGAATGGGCTCAAAACTTATGGCCGCGCCACGACGGTGGCCGAGCGCCTTTCCAGTGACCGTGTGCTTATCGCGAAATGGCTTCGGCGAATGACCAATTGGAACGGACGCCAGGCGCCGGCCGATGTTTGGGAGAAACAAATCGCGCCGCTCGCCGCGGAAAAACTTGCCCAGCAAAAAACTCCGGTCATTCGTTTTGAAACTCAGGAGCACAAAATTCTGGCCCATGTCAGCTTGGGCGAATTGACCATGCGCGTGCCGGTGGATAAATACGATGTCGCCCTTTGGCGGCCGCAAGAGCGCGAAGTGCTCCCCTACGATTGCGCGCAATGCTCGCTCGTGCCGATTTGCAAACAATTGTCCGCCGCCACCGGCACGGCGCTGCTGTGGCGCAGGCTGAATCTCATCGATGCCGCCGGCACGCCCACCTTGCGCGGAAAACTGGTCAGTTTCTTTTCACAAGGCGACGGCCTCGCGATCGCCGCGGGATTGGAGGAAGAAAAATATCCGCTGGAAGAATTTATCTACGACCTCGCGAATCTCGACGCCGGCTTTCGTTTCTGCGGCGACGAAAACCGTTATGCCGGCCGCCTCGCGATTGTGTGTCATGAAAAATTCGGCCTGCAATCCATTGCCGGCTACCTCGAAAACGGTTTGCCTCCGAAATACGGGGCCGGCGCGGAACAAATCGTGGCGTCGGTCCATAAAAATCCACTGAACAAACAAGGCTGGATAACCGACCTGGTGGGCGTGGGAGATATTGACCGCGTGATTATCGAGTGGCGCAGCCTGCTGCGGCAAATCGCGCACGCGCCGGATTTGGATTGGCCGCGCTGGCGGGGGTTGCAGGGGATGGCGAAAACGATTTTGAACGAAACCGAATCCCCCACCCTCACCGACCTGCCGCCGCTGGCGTATGAACAGACCAAGCGCGTGGATCACCGGCTGATTTTAAGGAGGCATTGACGTAGCAGCCGACGTAAGAAAGCCCCTATGGGAAAGCGCCGGAGGGCCGGCGCACTCCAAGACGCTATCGCGAGTAAAAGCGCTTGAGACATTCCGCCAGGTTTTGGACTGCGGCGGCCCTCCGCCGCTTTCGGAGGTTAGAATATAAACGAAAAAGGCGAACCCCGGTAACCGGGATTCGCCTTGAATTCGTTCAATCGTCAATTAATGCCGATGCTCGTGACGTTCGCGTCCGCCGCCGCTGGGGCCGCGATCTCCTCCACGGCGCTCACGGCGTTCGGGACGTTCGCGGTCGCCGCCGCCGCGTGATTCACCACCGCCATCGCCGCCTTCATTGTAGCCCGGAGGCGGTTGTTCGCCTTCGCCGGTGCCGCCCATTTCCTTGTCGCGGTCGGCCATGGCCGCCTTGCGCGAAAGTTTCACGCGGCCTTTTTCGTCGACGCCCAGGCATTTGACCCAGATTTCATCGCCCATTTTGACGATGTCTTCGGTCTGCTTAACGCGGAAATTCGCCAGTTCGCTAATGTGCACCAGGCCGTCTTTGCCCGGCAGGAATTCGACGAACGCGCCGAATTCTTTTATGGTGACCACTTTGCCGCGATAAATCTTCCCGATCTCGGCCTCGGCGGTCATGCCGGTGATGGCTTCCTTGGCAATCTTCATTCCTTCCGGCGACACCGAGAAAATGTTCACCGTGCCGTCGTCTTCGATGTTGATTTCGCAACCGGATTCTTCGACGAGCCGTTTGATGTTCTTGCCACCCGGCCCAATGAGCGCGCCGATCTTCTCAGGATTGATCTTGATCGTCTCGATGCGCGGCGCGTACTTGCTGATGTCGGTGCGCGGCGCGGCGATGACCTTCGCCATCTCGCCGAGGATGTGCATGCGGGCAATGCGCGCCTTTTCCACGGTCTCAGCCATGATGTGGTGCGGAATGCCGGTCAGCTTGAGGTCGAGTTGGAAGCCGGTGATGCCTTTTTCGGTGCCGGCAATTTTGCAATCCATGTCGCAGAACGCGTCTTCCCAGCCGATGATGTCGGTGAGGAGTTTGTATTGCGAAATTTTCTTGTCGCTGCCGTAGATCGTGCAGATGCCGATGCTGATGCCCGCCACGGGGCGAATCATCGGAACGCCGGCGTCCATGAGCGACAATGTGCCGCCGCAGACACTGGCCATCGAGGTGGAACCATTCGATTCCATGATCTCGGCGGTGACGCGGATGGCGTAGGGATACGTGTCGAGCGGAAGCATAGGCTCGATGGAGCGCTCGGCCAATGCGCCGTGTCCGATTTCGCGGCGGCCCGGACCGCTGATGCGTCCGGTTTCGCCGACGGAATAATTCGGGAAATTATAATGGAGGATGAATTTTTTTTCGGTTTCGCCGCCGGTATAGGAATCGAATTCCTGCGCGTCTTCACCGGTGCCGAGCGTGGCCAGCACAACCGCCTGCGTTTCGCCGCGGCTGAACAATGCCGAACCGTGCGCGCGCGGCAACAGGCCGACTTCGCCGGAGATGGGGCGGACCGTTTCGAGGTCGCGGCCATCAAGGCGCTTGCCTTCCTTCATGATGAGACCGCGAACGGCTTCTTTCTGGATGTAATAGAAGGCGTCGTTGATGACGAAATCGTTGACCTTCTCTTCGCCGAATTTTGCTTTAAGGTCCTTGCCGACTTCGTCCTTGATGGCGTTCACTTTTCCTTCACGCGCCAGTTTCTCGGGAGTCAACAACGCCGCAACGATGCGGTCGCCCGCGCGTGATTTGGCTTCGTTCAGGATTTCATCCGGAACGATGTTGAGGGTGATTTCGCGTTTCTTTTTGCCGACTTTGGCGGCCAGATCTTTCTGTGCCTGGATCATCGGCTGGATGGATTCCTGGGCGAACTTGAGCGCGGCATTGAAGTCCGCCTCGGAGATTTCCTTCGCCGAACCTTCATACATTACAAGGTCGTTTTCGTTGCCCACGTAAACCAAATCCAAATCGCTCTCGGCCATCTGGGCATGAGTCGGATTGGCAATGAACTGTCCGGCAACGCGGCCGACACGGCAGGCGCCGAGCGGACCGGCCCAGGGAATATCGCTGACCATTAGTGCCGCGGAAGCGCCAAGAAGCGCCAGCATGTCCGGGTCGTTCTCGCCATCCGCGCTGAGCGGAATGGTCTGCACCTGGACTTCGTTGTACCAACCTTTGGGGAACAACGGACGAATCGGCCGGTCGATGATTCGCGAGGTGAGAATTTCTTTTTCGGTGGGACGTCCTTCACGCTTGAAATAACCACCCGGAAATTTTCCGGCAGCGGCGGCTTTCTCGCGGTAATCGACGGTGAGCGGGAAAAATTCCTGGCCAGGCTTGGCTTTGGTGGCGGCGACAGCGGCGACGAAAACGATCGTTTCGCCCATCTGAATTGTGACCGCGCCGTCGGCTTGCTTGGCTAGTTTCCCGGTTTCAATAGTGATCTGGCTTTGCCCAATAGAGGCAGTAACTTTCTCTGACATAGTTTACATTTCCTCCGTTGCCGCCGAGAAACTTCAGTGAATCCCGAATTCATCATCGGGACTGATTGAAATTACCCAGAGGCCAACGGACTTCTACGCGAGTTATTTGTTTGATGCGAACTGGGCCGCTCGCGTTTGTCGGCCCAAATCGAGGTGGGTGGCCGGGTGGATGAATCTCGAAACTCATTGGGAGATTCGAGGGGCCGCCCTCGGAAATCAGTGACGCAGCTTCAGCTTCTTGGTGATGGCCGCGTAGCGTTCCACGTCCGTGTTATGAAGATAATCCAGCAAGCGCCGGCGCTGGCCAACCATCATCAAAAGCCCGCGACGCGAGCTGTGGTCCTTCTTGTTGCCTTGCAGGTGCTCGGTCAAATGATTGATCCGCTGCGTGAGCAACGCAATTTGGACGTCCGCAGAACCGGTGTCCTTCTCGTGCAATTTAAATGAGTCAATAGTTTTCGTCTTTGCATCCATATTGTTGATTCCTCAGAAAATACAGGTCCGTTACCATAATTTTATTCATCAATGCTGTAAAGCACTTTCACGAAGGTATTTTTGGGCAGTTTTGGGGGCGCGGAGCGACGCTCCGCGCTCCGTTCCAGGCAAAAAAAAACCGCCCTCCCTGGATGGCGGTTGAGAATCTGTTGGCGCAATACTTTTAACTTCGGGGTGATTTTGTAAAAATGGGGGGAACACCCCAGAAGGTTGGGCAGCTTTGGAAATGATAGGTCCGA
>DASXHY010000150.1:0-4587 GCA_036488095.1 Verrucomicrobiia bacterium
CTTCACGTCGTGACTTTTGCCTCGGTAATTCTGTTTGGCTATGGGATTGAAGGACTCAAGCGCCGTTATCTTGACATTTCCCTCGCAAACAGCCCGCGTAAACGCCTCGCGACTTGGTGGGCAAAAGCAGCCATGTTCGACCGCCGATGGGTCGTCGGCAGCGTTCTCGCAATTGTCCTCACTCTCATTGGATGGCTGATTTTTGCGACCTCGCGGCACGCATTGGAGGGCTATCTCGCAACTGTGGGATTCGGCGAAACCGCGGCCGCGCAAATAGCAGGACACAGCATTCGCCAGGTTGGCTGGTTCGCGTTGCTGTTGGCAGCAATTAGCGGGTTGTTGTTGTTGATCTTCAGCGGAGCGTTCGCCGGACAACGCGCTCGCTGGGCCGGCATTCTTATCGGCGCCCTTCTGATTGTGGACCTCGTGCCTGCGGACATGAACTACATCGTGTTCTGGAACTATAAAGAAAAATACGAAGTGAATGGGCCCGAACCCATCATTAAGTTCCTGGCCGAAAAACCTTACGAACATCGTGTGGCCTATCTGCTCCCGCCGCCCTTGTCCACGCCGGACGCTTTTGGGTCGTTCAGCGGGCTTTACGGCCTCGAATGGACCCAGCAGCTTTTCCCTTATTACGACATTCAAACCCTCGACATTGTCCAGATGCCTCGCATGCCCGAGGATTTGGTGGCTTTCGATGGCGCTTTACAGGTGGGCGTCAAGGTGGATGCCCAGGGTCACTTGATGCTCGATGAAAAAACACCATTGTCTCTTATCGGCAGGCACTGGCAATTAACTGCCACGCGTTATCTCGTCGGCCCGGCCCCGTTTCTCGGTATGGTCAATCAACAGTTTTATACCGTATCGAATCGTTTCCGCATCATTCAACGATTTGACCTCGGTCCGCGGCCGGGAGTAATCGGCCAGCCGACCCAATATTCCCAGATCGAAGCCACCCCCACGGACGATCCGAACGCTCGCTTCGCCCTCTACGAATTCATGGACGCGCTTCCCCGCGCGTCTCTATATTCGAACTGGCAGGTCAGCACGAATGACCAAGCCATGCTGGAACAATTGGCTTCCCCATCCTTTGATCCCGCGAAAACCGTCCTGCTATCCAAATCGCTCCCCGTCACTCCCAAACCGTCCGTCACCAACTCCGATTCCGGGAACGTGAAGTTTGTGAGTTACGAACCGGCGGACATCAAGCTCGAAGCCTCGCCCACCAGCCCGTCCGTCCTCATGCTTTGCGATCGATTCGATCCCGACTGGCAGGTTTGGGTGGACGGCAAGAAAGCCGAGGTCTTGAAGTGCAATTTCCTCATGCGCGGCGTTTACCTGGAGCCCGGTCGGCATGATGTGGAATTTAAATTCCGGTACGATCTCAGAATGTTTTACGTCAACCTCGCCGCCATTCTCGTTGGGTTCGGTCTGTTGGGATATGCCGTGGTGACCACTCGAAAGCATTCACAGGATTAGAGCGTTTCAAGAAATGTCGTAGCCGCCGACGTGACTCGGCTCACTCTTTTTCAGCGCGTTTTTGCGAAGAATCAGTTAGAGCAGACTCACGTCGGCGGCTACAGTATTTTTTTAACCGCTCTGGCCACGCCGCCAGGCGCGCAAAATCTCACAACCCCGTCGGATGCTCCAAAAAGGTCCACGGAACTTTGAACTTTCGCGACAACTCCGCCGCCAGCGCCTTGACACCAAACGTCTCCGTTGCGTAATGGCCGCTGTAAAAAACGTTCACGCCGAGTTCCTCTGCCAGCGCGTAAGTCCAGTGCGGGCCTTCGCCAGTGATGAACGTGTCCACGCCTTCCGCGGCTGCCTGCTTGACGCCGTCGCCCGCTCCGCCCGTCACCACGCCAATGCGCTCGCAAGTTTCCTTGCCGCCCGGAATCAAGAGCGGTTTCGCGCCGAGCGCGCGTTGCAGGCGCGCCGCCAGATCCGAGCGGGAAATTTTTTGGCGCGTCTTGAAACCAATCGTCCCGCCGTGGCTCGCAAAAAACGGCTGCAAATGCCGCAACCCGAGCGCGGCGCATAGCTGCGCGTTATTTCCCAGTTTCGGATGTGCATCCAGCGGCAGATGCGAACTATAAACCGCCAGGTTGTTCTCGATCACCAGCCGCATCAGTTGATATTTCTTTCCCGTCCACGGATGGGAAGGCGACCAAAAAAGTCCGTGATGCACGATGAGCAAATCCGCTTTGGCCTCGATAGCCAGTCGCACCGTCGCCAGGCTGGCATCAACCGTCGCCGCAATCCGCGATACGCCGCCGCGATTTTCCACCTGCAAACCATTGGCGATGCCATCGTAGTCCCCGATTTCCTTCGTGCGAAGAATTCGGTCGCAATATTGCACAATGGAAGCGAGAGAGGCTTTCATAATCCATGTAGGAGACGACGTGAGGAGACTCTAAATTGCATTTTCAATTTGCGGCGACACTGGAACGGCCGCACGGGCATGACACCAGATTTCGATTCGGTTGCAAAGCCCCGAATCGCAGCCGCCGCATCGTGCTGCCGCAATTCCCGTCTCGGGGACGTTGCGAAAATTTTTCATTCCACTTATTGCTTTCCACGCGCAGACTTTTATAGTGCGTTCGTTTGAAGCCGCGAAATGAGTAATCAGACCGACGCCAACGACCGCTGGGATATCCAGGCCGCCAGAAATCTGTACAACGTCCACCGCTGGGGCGCGAAATATTTCGACATCAACGAAGCCGGGCATGTCGTCGCCAAGCCGCTCCAGGACGCCGGCGCATCGGTCGACCTCACCGACGTCATCGAGGAGGCGAAGGGGCGCAACCTGAGATTTCCGCTGCTCATCCGCTTCCAGGACATCCTTCGCCATCGCGTCGAGTCCATCAATCTCGCCTTTCGCAATTCCATCGCGGAATACAGTTATCAGGGCAAATATCGCGGCGTGTTTCCCATCAAGGTCAACCAACTCCGCGAAGTGGTTGAAGAAATCCTCGATGCCGGCAAGCCGTTCGACTTCGGCCTGGAAGTCGGCAGCAAGCCGGAATTGTTCGCCGGGTTGGCGCTGCAAAGCCAGATGGGCAGCCTCATTATTTGCAATGGCTACAAGGATTCCAGTTTCATCAAAATGGCTCTGCTCGGCACCAAGCTCGGCAAAAAAGTCATCATGGTCGTCGAGAAACTCGAGGAACTTCGGCAGATCATTTCGGTTTCGAAGCAACTCGGCGTCGAGCCGTTGATTGGCATTCGCGCGCGGTTGTTGAGCAAGGGCGCGGGGCGTTGGGCCGAGAGCGGCGGCGAAAACGCAAAATTCGGCCTGAGCACCGCCGAGCTATTGATCGCCACCGAAATGTTGAAAGCCGAAAACCTCGGTCACTGTTTGAAGCTGCTGCATTTTCATATCGGCTCCCAGGTGCCGGATATTCTCACCGTCAAAAAAGCCGTGCAGGAGGCCGCGCGATTTTACGCGAAACTCTACAAGATGGGTTTCAAAATCGAATACATGGACGTGGGCGGAGGCCTCGGCGTGGATTATGACGGCAGCCGCTCCGCTTTCGACAGCTCGACCAATTACACCCTCCAGGAATACACCAACGACGTCGTCTATTACATCGCCGACGTTTGCAACGCCGAAAAAGTGCCGCACCCGGATATCATCAGCGAAAGCGGCCGCGCCATCGTGGCGCATCACAGCGTGTTGATTGTCGAAGTGTTTGGCGCGATTGAAAAAATCCGGCCCGGCGAAATTTTTCAATACGGCGAGAACGAACACGCGCTCGTCAAGGAACTGCTCGACATCAAAAAAAATCTCGGAAAGCAGAACAAGCTGGAGGCGTTTCACGACGCGCACGAGCGTCGCGAGGATGCCCAGCACATGTTCACGCTGGGCGTGATGGATTTGCCGGACAAAGCGAAGATTGAAAATCTTTACTGGGAAATCAGCAGCGAAGTGGTTCAAAGTTTCAAAGGCCAGGCTTATGTGCCCGAGGAAATTCGCAAACTCGAAGATAGCCTGGGCGATCAATACCTCTGCAATTTCTCCGTATTTCAATCGCTGCTCGATCATTGGGCGCTCGGCCAGTTATTTCCCATCATGCCCGTGAGCCGCTTGACCGAATGTCCCACGCGTGAAGGCACGCTGGTGGACATCACCTGCGATTCCGACGGTCAGGTCAATAAATTCATCGACCTGCGCGACGTGCGCGATACGCTGCCGATGCACAAGCTCAACACCAACGGCAACGGCCAGCTCGAACCCTATTACCTCGGCTTTTTCCTGATGGGCGCTTACCAGGACATCATGGGCGACCTGCATAATCTTTTTGGCCGCGTCAACGAAGTCCATGTCTTCCTCGATCCGGACGAAGCCAGCGGTTATTATGTCGAGGAAATAATCGAGGGCAACACCATCGTGCAGGCGCTCGCCGCCGTGCAATACGATGAAAATGAACTCAAGCGCCAGATGAAAGCGCAAATGGACGAAGCCATCAAATCCGACCGCATGAAACCCTCCGAGGCAATGCGCCTGCTGGACGATTACGAAAAGGGTTTGAAGGAGTACACCTATCTCAATTTCTGAATGCAGAAGGAAGAAGGAAGAAT
>DASXHY010000153.1:0-2829 GCA_036488095.1 Verrucomicrobiia bacterium
CAAATATCCTGTTATCCAATTTCGATTTTCCGTTTACCCGGTTTCCTCCTATAAATCCTGTGGAAACTCTTGGGCATTTCGAGCATTGTGTCCGGCATGAACGGCGCGGCTGCGAAATCAGAAAAAAAGACCCAGTTCGCCAGTGACAACACCGTGGGCATGTGCCCGGAAGTTCTGGAGGCATTCCTGAAAGCGAATCGCGGCGATTTGCCATCGTATGGAAATGATTCTTGGACGGAGCGCGCGGCGAATTTGTTGCGTGAATTATTCGAGACGGATTGTGAGGTGTTTTTTGTCTTTAATGGCACCGCCGCCAACTCGCTCGCGCTGGCTTCCTGCTGCCAATCCTATCACAGCGTTCTTTGTTACGACCACGCTCACATTTACGAGGACGAGTGCGGCGCGCCGGAATTTTTCTCCAACGGCGCCAAGCTAATGGGCGCGCCGGGAAAGCACGGCAAGATTTCTCCGGCAGCCATCGAAGATTTCGCGCTCAAGCGTTCGGATTTGCATTTCCAAAAACCGCGGGCGGTGAGCCTGACGCAATCAACGGAATCGGGCACAGTCTATCAAATCGCCGAGCTCGCCGCGGTCCGTGAGGTGACGAAAAAATTCAATCTGATGACGCACATGGACGGGGCGCGGTTTGCATATGCCGTGGCGTCGCTCGGTGTGGCGCCGAAACGCGTGACGTGGGAGGCGGGCGTTGACGTGCTTTGTTTCGGCGGCACGAAACTCGGCATGGCCTACAGCGAAGCGGTAATATTTTTTAATCGCGAACTCGCGAAGGATTTTCAATATCGCTGCAAACAAGCGGGGCAATTGGCCTCCAAGATGCGTTTTCTCGCCGCCGGTTGGGTGGGGATGCTCGAGAACGGCGCGTGGTTGAAACACGCACAGCACGCGAATCGCTGCGCCAAGCTGCTCGAAAAGCGGTTCATCTCCGAAGCCAATTTGACGCCCGCGCATCCGGTTGATGCAAACGCGGTTTTCGTGCCGCTCCCACCAGCATTGGCGAAAGGCCTGCACGAGCGCGGGTGGGAGATTCACGGTTTTACCGACGGCGGCTCACGCTTCATGTGCTCGTGGCAAACAACGGAAGCGGACATTGACGCGGTCGTGGCGGATATCCTGGCGATTAGAACGTCGGAAAAAATGCAGTAGGCAAGGACAGGAATTTTGAACAGGAGGAAACAGAGTTGTTCTCTGTCTTGTAAATTGCTTTTTCATAAAATTATTCACTGGTTTGCGGTTCGGTTTTTTCGATGAGAGTCAGCACCCAGGAGCCGTGTTTTTTCTGATTCAGCGCATGAACTTCGGCGTTGTAGGGCTTTTTGTCTGTCAGCATGCGAAAAACTATCTTAAGTAGCCTTTGGCCCAAGCACCTCAGTGCACAGGCATGACTCATTCCCTGTTGTCGTTTTTTTTGATAATAGGTCTGCCCCCAGACGCTGGCCTTGCGGAAGCAATCAGCCCAAAGGTGAACGGTGTGCCGCATAAATTTATCGCAAGCCCAGCGCATGTGCGTTTTATTGATCTGTCCGGACTGGTAGTTGACCGGAGCAGTGCCCGCGAAGGCCTGGAGCACCCGGTGGGTGCCGTAGCGGGCGGGATCATTGCCGATGGCCGCCAGTAGTCGCGGAGCCAAAACCTTTTTGGCGCCGGGCAGACTGCCAAACAGGTCGTGGTCGGGATGATCTTTGAAGAGTGCTTCGATCTGCTGACGATATTGCATGAGCTGTTGGTCCAGAGTTCGCAGCAGCTTGCATAGACTGACAGCCAGTTGGCTCTTGGCGGCAACGATCGGGTCCGAAGCCTTGAACTGATCGGCTTTTGCGAAAATGGCCAGGCGGCGCTCCGCCGTTTCCGGCCGCCAAAGCTTGTGACTGTGGAGGAACTTTTCCCAACGGCGTTTGCCTGATTTGACCAGCAGTTGCGGTGTGGGAAACTCGATGATGAAGTCCCAGCTAAAGGAGGCGGTCCAGTCGTCAAACGCCTCCACAGCCGCCGGATAAAACTCCACCAAAGCTTGTTGGAGCTTATTGACCAGCGCGGTGCGCTGCTCGATTAAGCTGACTTCATCCTGACAAAGCAGGCGCAGTTTTTGAGTCAACGGATCCATTGGCTGAAGCGGCTTCCAGCCGTGTCCATCGACTCGCAAAGCATCGGCCAGGGACCAGCCGTCAATATGATCGGTTTTGGTGCCGCTGGGAAATTTGCGTGTGCGATAGCCTTCGGAGGCCACCGGGTTGACCGGATAAACGGTGTAACCGCGTTGCAGGAGTTGATCGACCGCAATTCCCTGGCTGGTTTCAATCGCCACTGCCAGACCGGGCCATGGAGCTGTCTTCTCGCCAAAGCTATTCCAACCCTCCAGCGAGTGTTCGAACTCAAAATCAGCCACGATTTGGCCCAAAGCGTCCACGACGACCAGAGCGTGGTGGTCTCGAGCCCAATCGAAGCCGGCATAATGCGTGATCTCTTGCCATGATTTCATACGGGTGCCTTTTAGTTTTTGCATCGTGGCGCCGTCATGCGTCAATCTGATACCAGAAGCCTCGCGGGCTGTTGTTCTCTCAGACGTTGGGACGGGCGCCGCCGGACGGGCCGGTGAACTCCGTTGAATCCTCGTAGGATGGGAAACGAAAGACCGTGACCCGCCTGGGGCGATGCGGCCGTGGCAAGCATGCCTCGAACGCAAAACTTTTCCACCGCATTTTATTTTCAGCGCGGCAGAGTTATTCACCGACGGCTGGCGGGGAGCTTCCACTCACCTTCCTCGCCTTCGGTTGAATAACTCTGGAAACCGTATCAGGCAACGGAGAAGGC
>DASXHY010000211.1:0-3636 GCA_036488095.1 Verrucomicrobiia bacterium
AGCACCCAACCAATGGTCATATGCAAATCCACGAACTCGTGGGTCTCCGGTGTCAATGCGGCGCGGTCCATGTCCAAATAACCGGCGGCGATAGCGAGCGCGCCGCCCACGAGACCCGCCAGCAGGGACCAAAACCCCACCGTCCTAAAAGCCGCGCGTCGCGACTCGAATTTTGTCAGCCGGGCGACGAGGTCCGCGCCGACGGACAATAAAACGAATGCGATAGGCAGATGCACCAGCGCTGGATGAACGGGCAAAAAGTTCATGGGCCGACCGAACCAAGGTTTCCCGCCTAAGGACGGCCTGTTTTAGCGATAGGTCAAATGGGGGAAATCCCGCTGTGGCGGCAATTTTTGGGGAGCGCGCCCGCCTCGGGGGGCGCAAAAACATGATGAGTCGAGCCATTGATTAAAGTTCCGCGCTTGCTTGCGAATCCCGCCGTGGCGGGATCCGGGAGGGGCGCGCTCCACCCGCGCCGCGCCGAACACGGAGGCGCGGGAAGGCATTCAACGGAGGAATGATTTCATGCCTCAAAGTGAACCGCGAGGGCGCGGTTCACTGCGCCCGAGGCGGGCGCGCTCCCTGTTCCGGCCTTAGCGACGGGTAGGGGTTTGGAAATCGGGCAGGTCGTGCAAGGCGGCGGAAGCCTCGCGATTGAACCACGATTCGAAGGCCTCGGATTCGCGCCGCTGGCGGACGATTTCGCTGAACCTCGGCAGTTGCTCTTTCATCTTTGCTTCGTCGACGGGCAACCGCTCGCGCACGTGGACCACGAAGCCGCCGTCACGCGTGGGGATGAAAGCGCTGACCTTGCCGGGCGGCGTGGCAAAGGCGACTTCCTTGAAGGTGTTGGGGTCGGCGTGCTCCTCGACATCGGGCAACGTCTCGGTGCTCATCGAGAACGGCGGCACTGCGACCGGGTTGACCTTGGATGCGGTGGCGACGGCGGCAAACGTTTTTCCTTGAGCGATGTCGTTGGTCGCGGCCTGGGCAAAGATGCGTCCGTTCATTTGCGCGAGACGCAGGGCCTGGCCGTATTTGTAATCCGCAACGACGCGGCTGCGGATTTCTTCGAGCGGAGGAATGCGGCTCGGGGTCAATTTGTTGAAGGCAAGAATGTAAACGCCGTCCGTGCCGCGGATGGGCTCGTCCACAAACGGTTGATCGGCTGTGAGATTGAACAATGCCGCGATCGGGTAGTTCGGCGGCAGGTGGATGTCTTGCGGACCATAGTCGTTGTCGAAAGGTTTGGTCACCTTGACTTCCATTCCATTTTCTTTGGCAACGGCGTTTAGAGTTGCAGCATTCGTTGCTCCCTTCGCCACCAACTCGTTTTGGAATGAAACCGCTTTCACGTAGGCGTTCGAAATGGCGGTATCCTGGATGAGGATTTCGCGAACTTTGGCCCGCGCTTCTTCCGGTGATTTGCCGTAGCGCACCGCATTGGTGCCCAGGCGCGTCAAGGCCTCATCGGCCTCGCGATTCAAATTGGTGGCGCCGAGCTTCTGTTCCGCTTCCGGCATGAAATTGGTCACGTTAAAAAACACATAACTGAGTTGCATTTGGTCCGGCTCGCGATACTCGGCCTGTTGATTGGTGTAAAACTGCGCCAAAACTTCAGGCGTCGGGTCCGGAATTTTGGCGATATAATTTGAGGCGGAGAAGAAAACGGCGTCGGCCGCGAGATCCTGATAATTCTGCACGTAAAGAGATTGAATTTCCTGCGGAGTCACGAGCTTGCCGCTGGCTCCGACGACGGAGGCCAATTGTTGAATGGAAAGATAATGCTCCAAAAAGTGCTGGAAATCCTCCGCCGTGATGCCTTTGGGTGTGAGGACCTCGGTCACGAACTTGTCAAAGGGAACGGGTTGGCCATTGCCGAAGCCGCGCAGAATAATATTTGCGAACTGCGCCACGGAATCGCTATCGGAATGGATGTTGTATTGATCGAGCTTGCGAATCAGGAACAGCCGTTCGTAAGCCTCGCGGTTCAGGTTGAAATCGGAAGAATGTTGAGCGGAGTCCGGCCATTGGTGTGTTCGCACCAGGTACATGAGCGTGGCTTCATTCGCCGCGCCACGGAATTCCGTTTCGGTGACGGGCTTGCCCTCGATCATGCCGAGGTTTCCCGAGCCGCGTTGCCCATTGCCCGATGACCCGACCTGGCTCTGCCACAGGATCATGCCGAGAACCATCGCGCCGATGATGATGAACCAGAGCCATGATTGATGCTTACGAATCGTGCCAAACATATAATATAAAGGGGTCGCAACCTACCCGGCTTCCACCACTCGGGTCAAACGCAAAAATTACTGGAATTCGATTCAAACCGCAGATGAACGCGGATAAACGCAGATGGAAAATCGAAAAAAGCACCGGCTTATTTGGTCATCTGCACCACCGTTTGGCAGGCGCATCTCTACTGGAAGAAGAACACTCCTCCTCCACTTCAAAATCTGCGCTTATCTGGGTTCATCTGCGGCGAGCCAATTGCATCGTTTTGGCTTCAGGCGATTCGGCCGTCCCGAGCCACGTAAACGCGGAACTACGACGGGCTTTATTTTTGAGCGAGTTGCCGCTTGCCACGGTTGGGGGTTTTTGCCACGCTGACCCCCATGTTGAAAAAAATTTTGCCGTTTTTGCTTTTACCACTGCTGGCGGGTTGCGCGACCGAAATCACCAACCTGACGCCCCGGCAGCAAACACGCAATTCAAACAACCTCTACCCGGTGGAAGTTGCCTTCAGTTCGAAGCAGCAAAATGTGCGCTGGGACAGCGTGAAACCGACGGTGATCGTCAATGGCCAGCCTTTCGAGATGCACCCGACGCAATTGATGACCAATCGCTGGGAAGGCCTGGTGCCCGCGCCGGCCGGAGCTACGGCGGTCAAGTATCATTACCGGGTTGATTTCAACGTGAACGGTTTCGGCAAAATGAGTGCCGAAAACGCCGTGTCGCCGGATTACACGCTGAGGATTCTGGATCAGCAATAGAACGTCGTTGCCAGAATCTTTGGGCCGCGTTTGCAAAAACGCGGCCTTTTTGTTTTTTCGCGGGTGATGGAGAAGTTCCAAGCGTCCAAGATCCAAGCTCCAGAGAAATTTCAAATTCCAACACCAAGGCGCCGGTGGACATGTCGTTTCGGCTCTCGGCCATACCATTTTTTCAAACGCTCTAAATTTATTTAAAAAGTCAATTGACAAATTCTGACTAAACTGTCATACAGTTATATGACAGTAGGTGAGTATGTTATTTCAAATTGATTTCAAGGCGGGCAAGCCGGTTTATCTCCAATTGGTGGACCAGGTGCGCTACGCTGCGGCTTCCGGGATGATGCGCCACGGTGAGCCGCTGCCTTCCATCCGGCCGCTGGCGGAGGAATTACGGGTCAATCGCAATACCATCGCCAAGGCTTACGCGGAACTGGAGAACCAGGGGATTATCGAGACATTGCCCGGGAAGGGCTGTTTTTTGAAAGCGAACCATTCGCCGTTTAACAAGGGTATGCGCGATAAATTGTTGTTGAAGGAAATTGATGAGGCGGTCGTCACGGCGCATCACTTGCAAGTGGATCGGGGGACTTTTCTGGAAATGGTCGGGGAGCGGCTGGACTATTTCGAGCGCAAATCCGGCGAG
>DASXHY010000215.1:0-2990 GCA_036488095.1 Verrucomicrobiia bacterium
CGGATCGCGCCACCAGCCGACCGCCGCCCCGAACATGCCCGCGCCGGCGATGATGACGCCGATTTGCCAAACAACCCGCCGCGCGTTCCATTGCGCGCTCCAGGATTGAAGCGACTCCACTTCCCCGCGCAAGAGCACGGATAGTTCGCGCCGCCTTAATTTTGCGGACTGCGATTGCATGAAAACGTCTCTTCGACATCGAGGTTAGTGTTCTTTCTCAATCCTGGCGACCAGATTTTCCAACCGAGATGCAAAACCGGCGCGGCCATCAAACCGAGCGCGGCGCAAAACGGCAGGGAATCGAAGTGGGTGGGCAGCACGTTGCGAATGGCGTCCACGCCGCCATGACGCGCGTGCAGGCAATCCGCCATAAAAACATACAGAGCGATGGCGATGCCGGAAAAGTTCAGCAGCCACAATCGGCGCAGCGGGCGAATCGAGTTTGCCTCTTCAAACTGGCTGGCGAGCGTTCCCCAGGCAATCATCAGCAGCGCAATCGCCACCGGCGCCCAGACAGGTCCCCACCACGGCAGCGGCAGCAGGAATAAAATGTCCCAATCGGCAATGGAATGCGGCCAGCCGCAAATCATTTTCAGAAACACGTAATAGAAAATGTCCCAGACACCGAACGCGATGGCGGAATAACCAAGCCGCGCGCGCCAGTTTCGCCCCGCAAGCGCGCCGACGGCGAACAACATGACCATTGTGGCCATTTCCCGCACTCCTTCCACAGGGCCGAAGCCGCCGACGATCGGCAGTGGATTTGGTTGATACGGCTCGATGCGATGAATCATGGAGCGCAAATAATAAACCACGGCGGATTCTACCCAAGCCATGGCCATGGCGAATACGACGACCGCCAGCCAGCGGCGCCCATCCCGGTTGTTTTGAGAAAAGTTCATTGTGTGGGTTGCGGATGGCGGACGTGCTTTGCCCAGAGGGCGGGCGCGCCGGTTGGTTTTTCCACGCGACGCAGCGAACGCACGAACCGCGTTATGTGACGGGTGATTTCGCGGTAAAATTCGGCGCGTGTGCCGCCGATGGCCTTAAGGCCCGGCGCATGGTTTACCCAAAGCATTGTGCCGGCCGCATAGCCGCACAAGAGAAATTGAAGCCGCCACAACCAGCCGCGAAAGCCCGGTTTGGGACAGCCCGCATCCGCAATGCGATCACGCTGGAACGCGACGTGCCCAGCCTCGTCGCGCAGGATCAATTCGCACATCGCGGCGAGCGGACCGTCGGGGGAATGGTTTCGGATCATGCGATAGTAACCGGTGCTGACCAGTTCAGTGAGGGTGAGCACCTGCAATTCAAACCGCACTCCCAACGCGCGGCGGCACCAGCAAAACGCGGTGAAACTCCAGTGCGACTCGATGAAGCGGCCGCCGAATCGCTTGACCGCGCAACCGAGGAGACGCGCATGCTCGGCTTCCTCTTTGAACCACAAGTCGACGATTTGGCGCATCTCTTCGCTGCGCCCTCGAAATGTCTCAGCATCATGTGCGATGAGAGACGCCGGCCCGCCGCCGTCGCCGAGGCGGAATTGTTCAATCGAGCGTAACAACGGCGCGAGCACGTGCGCGGGAACTTCGACTGGCGCGGTCCAATCGGGTTCCCGCCGGTTTTGTTTGTTGCGGACAAAATACTCAATTTGTTTTGCGCAGTTCATAATGTTTGCCTCCCTGGTTTTGAAATAGTCAGTTGCTCGTCCTTGCGCCAATCCAATCCCACAACAAAAATGCGCAGGCAAAAAAAGGAAATACGCCGTAGAAAGTGTCGTTGACGGAATGTGATTTGCCGTCAATCGCCAGAAAAACTGAAACGCAGAATCCGAGCGCGGCGAGGAAAATAATCGCCCCCGGCACAGACGCCGGCAGATACATCCACCCCCATTGCTTGAACCATTTCAGTCTCATGCTTTCTCCTTTCGCATTTTGTTTTGCATTTACAGCGTGCGCGGACATTGCTCCTCCCGGCTCGCGGCCAGCGCCTGGATGCTTTGCTCGATACACTGAATGACATCATCGGGCGTGGAAGTCCCCGCCGTGATGCCCACTGCATTCGCGCCCTCAAGCCAGTCCGCGCGCAAATCCTCCGCCGTCTGCACGTGATAGACCTTCGCGCAATAGCGGCTGCACGTTTCCACCAACTCGCGCGTGTTGTTGCTGTGCGCGCCACCGATGACGATCACCATGTCGCATTGCTGGGCCAATTCCACAGCCGCGTGCTGCCGTTGTTTGGTTGGCTGGCAAACCGTGTCGATGAAGCGCACCTCGGCATCGGGAAAACGGCGGCGCAACGCATTCACCAGCATCCGCACTTTCTCAATCGGCTGCGTGGTCTGCGCCGCCACGCCGAAACGCGCGCGTTCTTTCATCGCCAAAACGTCCGCTTCCGATAGCACCACGTCGAAATCATCCAGATCTTCCGTCAAGCCGCGCACTTCCACATGATCGCGCTTGCCGACGATGACCGGATGATACCCCTCGCGCGCGAGCTTGAGCACCGCGTGATGCGCCACCCGCACGAGCGGGCAGGTCGCTTCGACCACATTCAATCCGAGCGCGCGCGTTCGCATCAGCGCGCGCTCGGATGCCCCATGCGCCGTCACCATCACCGTCTGCGTGTTCACCTTGTCGGCTTGCTGCTCGATGACCACCCCCCTGGCTTTAAGTGCGGCTAAAACGTTTTCGTTATGCACCAGGTCGCCCAAAATGGTAAGCGGTTCCTGGCGCGCGGTTTCCAAAGCGAGCGCGATGGCGTCTTTCACTCCGAAACACATTCCGAGATGCTCAGCACGTATAATCTTCATAACTGCCTCCTGCGCTCATTCACTTTGTATCACAAAGTAAGAGACGGCGCGTTTTCATTTTTGTTCAAACTATTTTGGAATTATTTCAATTTCCTTGTTTGCTGGACGATTTGCTCCAGCAGGTCAACGTAACCGGCAAAGGCTTTCCGGCCCGCGGTTGTCAGCGAAACCTTAGTGA
>DASXHY010000235.1:0-5822 GCA_036488095.1 Verrucomicrobiia bacterium
GCCGGAGGATCCTGTCACTGGTTCTGCTCATTGCACGCTGATTCCTTATTGGGCAGCGCGGTTGAATAAAAAGCAACTGTTGGCGAAGCAAATTTCCCGGCGCGGCGGCGAACTTTTTTGCGAACTTGCCGGCGACCGCGTGCTCATCGGAGGCAAAGCTGTGCTTTACAGCCGGGGCCAGATTGAAATAGATGATTCCCCTGCGCAAACGCATTAATATATGAAGTTGAAATTCAAGCTCGTCGAGGGCGCCGTCGTCGCGCCCAAAGGGTTCAAAGCCGCGGGCGTTTTTTGCGACATCAAACGTCTCGGCACCGGCAAAGGTTCCAACAAAGGGAACAAGCGCGATCTTGCGCTGATTGTTTCGGACACGCCGGCGACTGTGGCGGGAATGTTCACGACCAACCAGATTTGCGCCGCGCCGGTGAAGGTTTGTCTCGAGCGCGTGAATCGCGGCACGGCGCAGGCGATCGTGGTGAATTCCGGCAACGCCAATGCCTGCACCGGCAAACAAGGTTTGGCGGACGCGCGTGAAATGGCCGGCTTTGCCGAGCGCGCGCTGATTTTGCCGAAGGGCTCCGCGCTCGTCGGTTCCACGGGACGAATTGGCGTGCCCATGCCGATGGATAATGTGCGCTCGGGCATTATTGAGGCGGCGGTGGAACTCGGCTCGTCGGTTGAGCACGCGGCGCAGGCGGCGGAAGCCATTATGACGAGCGATACCCGGCCAAAACAAATCGCGGTCGAGGTCAAGCTCCGCGGCAAGACGGTCCGCATCGGCGGCATGTGCAAAGGCGCGGGGATGATTCAACCGGGCATGTCGGCGACGGGGAAACGGCCCGCGGCGTTTCCGGCTGGATTGCATGCGACCATGCTTTGTTTCATTACGACGGACGCGGCCATCGAAGCGAAAGCATTGCAGGCTGCTTTGCGGGAGGCGGTCGCGCAGAGTTTCAATCGCATCACGGTGGATGGCGATATGAGCACGAATGACACGGTGCTGGTGCTGGCAAATGGGATGGTGGGAAATCGGGAAAGCGGAAGGCGGAAAAGCGGAAATCGGGAAACGGAAGGCGGAATTTTCCAAGCCGCTTTAAATCATGTCTGCCTCGAACTGGCGAAAATGATTGTGCGGGACGGCGAAGGGGTGCATCGGGTGGTGACGGTGCGGGTGAACGGCGCGAAATCGATTGCCGATGCGGATGCGGCAGCGCGCGCGGTGGCCAACAGCCCGTTGGTGAAGACGAGCTGGCACGGTGGCGACCCGAATTGGGGGCGTATTATTGACGCGATCGGCTATTCGCCGGCGACGGTGGTGGAAGAAAAAATTGATATTGGCTATAGCGCGCCAACACCCGCCTCCGCCAAAAGCGCTTCGGCGCGGCAAGGCAAAATTCTCTGGAGTCTCAAACGCGGCCAACCGACCAAGGCAACCTTCAAGGAATTATGCGCGGCCGTTGCACCGAAGGAATTTGATCTGCACATCAACCTGAATCTGGGCAAGGCCGGCGCGGTGATGTACGCGGCCGATTTGACGGAGGATTATGTGGATTTCAACAAGGGCGATGTGGGCGATCCGGCGTCGCTGGGGGGATAGCCGAAGTGGCACGGGCGTCTCGCCCGTGCGAATCGAAACACACGGGCGAGACGCCCGTGCCACTATGATCAAGCTTTGATGCCGGCATGATCCAACACGCTGTGAATATCATATTCCGCAGCGCGAGCTTTGCGGGCGCGCAGGGCGTTGGCGGCATCGTCGTTCACGAACATTTCAGTGTCGGGATTCCAAGTGAGTTTGCGGCCGAGCTTCATGGCAATCCACGCGGTGGCGCACGCCTGGAGGCTGCGCGCGGCCTGGTCCACTGGCGCGATGGGATCGCGATTCGCCACGATGCTTTCCAGCCAGTTCAGATAATGATTCGAACTGCGCGCCCAGCGTTTCGCGCCGGCGGGCAGCGGCGAAAGCAGCTTCGGATCGCTCGCGCGAAGCGGGCCTTTGGTGCTGTCGGCGGGCGTGACGACATTTGGATCGCTGCTGGTCTGGCGCACCGAACCGCGGCTGCAAAAGACCCAACCTTCGCTGCCGATAAACTTCAACCCGTTCTCAAATTTATTGTCGAGGACGACCTGCACGCCGTTGGCATAAAGCATTTCGACGTGATACGAGGTGTGCACGGTCCAGAGGTCGTTCTTCATGAATTCGGCGGAGGCCGTGATACTGCTGGGGCCGCTGAGTTCCACGCCCATGCCCCATTGCGCGATGTCGAGGTGATGCGCGCCCCAATTGGTGATCATGCCGAGGCCGAAATCTTCGGTGGTGATCCAGCCGGGCCGCTCAAAACCTTCCTGCGGATGGACGCGGCCCTCCATGTAAGGCTGCTCGGGAGCGGGGCCCAGCCAACGTTCGTAATCAAAAGTGGGCGGCACCGGCATGGGCGCGGGCGCTTTGCCGCTGGGTTTATCCAAGCCAATGCCGATTTCAATGCGGGTGAGTTTGCCGAGCCGCCCATTGCGCGCCGCCTCGCTCGCCGGGCGAAAGGCGACAAAGGGATGCTCCGAACGCTGTTGCGAGCCGGCCTGCAAAATAACTTTTTTCGCGCGCACGGCGGCGCACAAGGCAATTGACTCGGCAATGGAATACGTCAGTGGTTTTTGACAATAAATATGTTTGCCGGCCAATGCCGCGCTGCCGGCCACGATCGCATGTTGATGGTCGGGCACGCTGACGATCACCGCATCGATGTCCGGCCGGGAAAGCACATCGTGATAATTGTGAAACACCTCGATTTTGACGCTGGACTCGCCCTTCTTTTTGTAATTGTCCGCGATCATTTTCTGCGCGGAAGCGGCGCGTTTGCTGTCGAGGTCGCACACGGCCACGACCCGCGCGAGCGAGTGCGCCATGGTGCCGTCGACGTCGGCGCGGCCTTCGCGACCGCAGCCAATGAGCGCGACCTGAATGCGCTTGCTGGGGGCGTCCGCGGCGAAAAGAGAACGCGGCAAAATATTCGGCAGTACCGCGAGTCCCGCGCTGCCGACGATGGATGTCTTTAAAAAGCCGCGGCGATTCTGGCGTTTCATGGTGTTCGAGACCTTCGGTTACTTGACGTCGAGCACGTGGATTTTCACGTTGCGAAAGGAAACCATGCTGCCGTGTTCCTGCAGGAGAATATGGCCGTCGGGCCATTCTCCAAAACCGGGAACCGCGTGAAATTTGCTTTCGGCGACCAGTTTCCGGAATTCCGGCGAGCCGCGCTCATACTCGAGAATCTTCTCACCGTTCAGCCAATGTTCGACGTGTTTGCCCCGGACCAAAATATAGGCGTGGTTCCAGTCGCCGATGAAATTCGGCTTTTTGTCTGAGGAGGCCGGAATCAAATCGTAGAGCGAACCGAGCGTGCGATTGCCGTTGCGGCCCAGTTTGGCGTCGGGATGCCGCGCGTCATCGAGAATCTGATATTCCGGCCCGATGGCGGAGCCGATGGGAGCCTTGGCACCGGTGCCGGTGATGGCGCTGAGTTTGGGCTGAACAAAATATTTAATACCGCTGTTGCAGCCGGGCGTGATTTTGAAATCAACTTTGAGTTCAAAATTCGCAAATCGTTCCTTGGTGATGATGTCGCCACCGTGCTGCGATTCCGCTCCATTGTTGTTAGTCACCATCAACTCCCCGTCCCGAATCTCCCAGCCTTCATCCGGCAATCCCGGCGCGATGGCACTCTGCCAGCCATCCATCGTTTTGCCATCCCATAACAAGCGCCAACCCTGCTTCTTTTCTTTCTCGGTGAGCGTATTTGCCGGTGGTTCGGGTTTTTCAGCTTTCGCGGAAACTTTCATCAGCCGAATATTTTTGAAACGGACCTGTGCGCCGTCGGAGCTTTGTTCGTTGCTATTGTGGACCTGCAAACCAAAGAATCCCTTCGCGGTCATCGAGTCGTGGAAGTCCGCGCGCAGCACGCCGTTGAGATACGTCTTGAAATGATCGCCGACCGCTTCCACGCGGAGGTGGTTCCAATCGTCGGGATTGGTGATCTTGCGGTTCCATTCCGTAAAGGCCATTCCGTGCGGACCTTTCGGGCCGTCGTCGGGAAAAATATAATGACCCCGGCGGTGTTCATCATAAATGCCGCCGGTGAAGGTCTTGCCCTTGAGGTCGGTGTCGATTTCCACCTGATAGCCGTAGACATAACCTGGCGGCACCGTGATCGTTTTGCCCTGCCATTCGGTGGAGACCGACTTGTCCGCGTAGGCGCTGCGGATTTGAAGGCCGGAATTGACGCGTGGGTCGGCTTTGAAATCCAGTTCCACGATGAAATTGTCGTAGTCTTTGGTGGTGCACAGGAAACTATTCGTGCCGCCGCCGGGAACGTGCATCTGGCCGACGATGCAGCCATCCTCGACAAAATAGGCGGCGTTGCCGGTTTTTTGGGTCCAGCCGGTGAGGTCTTTGCCGTTGAACAAGTCAATCCAGCCGGTTTTCGTGTCCGTTAACCTGGAATGATTGGTTTGGCATCCACAGAGGAAGGCGATAAATACAGCGGCGATGAAGTTTGTTTTGAAATTGCGCATAATTGTAGAATCAAGCGTCGTGCTGAAAGGACGTTGCCATTACGGCAAAGGTTTCAAATCCGCGCAAGTTTTTTGACCGGGTAACCGCCGGGAATTCTTTCCTTGCCGGGTGCGTTCCTTTACGAGAACAATTATTCATTCGATGAAGACCCCAGCCTTTCCCACCTTGATTCTCGCGCTCGCCGGAACGATTTTGTCCGCGACCGCGCAAACCGCCACTGAAATGCCAAGCGTAATCGAACCGGGCGCAAAATTGGAGAAACTCGCCGGCGACTTCGCCTTCACCGAGGGGCTGACTTGCGATGCGCAAGGGAATGTTTTTTTCACCGACCAACCCAACGACCGCATCCTGAAGTGGAGCGTGGATGGAAAACTTTCCACATTCAAACAACCGGCCGGCCGCGCGAATGGGATGTATTTTGACTCGAAAGGAAACCTCATCGCGTGCGCCGACGAAAAAACGGCGCTGTGGTCCATCGCGCCGGACGGCTCGGTGACGGTGCTCGTGCACGAATTCGACGGCAAAAATCTCAACGGCCCGAATGACGTGTGGGTGCGTCCTGATGGCGGGATGTACCTGACGGATCCATTTTACGCGCGACCCTGGTGGGATTACAAGGAGCGGCCGCAGGACATTCAAGCTGTCTATTATCTGTCCTCGGACCGCAAAACGTTCAAGCGCGTCATTACGGACTATGAAGCCCCCAACGGCATCGTGGGTACGCCGGACGGCAAAACGCTTTTCGTGGCGGACATCCAGGGACGCAAAACTTTCGGCTACGACATTCAGCCAGACGGTTCGCTGGCGAATAAGCGGCTGGCGGCCGCGGCTGGGTCCGACGGCATGACGATTGATGCCGAAGGCAATCTCTATTTGACCGGCGGCGGCGGCGTGCATGTGTTCGACAAAAACGCAAAAAGCCTCGGAGTGATAGCCGTGCCGCAAACACCCGCGAATATTTGTTTCGGCGGCAAGGACAAGCAGACGCTGTTCATCGGCGCGCGCACGGGATTTTATTCCATCCGCACGAAAGTCAAGGGAGCGAACCAGTCGAAGTAACGCGATTGACAAAATCGTTTCGTGAGACATAGTGTATCACCATGAAAACCGCAACGGTTCGCGAATTACGAAATGATTTTGGACGCCTTTCGAAATGGCTGGAGAAAGGCGAAACCATCGAAATCCTGAAGCGGGGCAAACCGGTGGCCGAACTTGTTCCAAAAACGGGCGGGAGACCGAAGGTTTTACTCGG
>DASXHY010000256.1:0-1730 GCA_036488095.1 Verrucomicrobiia bacterium
CCCGGAGGAAGTTAGTCCGATGATTCGCGCCCTGCTGCAAATGTATGACGAAGGCGGTTGGATCCCGAAATGGCCGAATCCGACCTATAGCAACATCATGATCGGAACGCCTGCCGATGCCATTATCGCGGACGCGTACGCGAAAGGGTTTCGCGACTACGACACGAACAAGGCGTACGCCGCCATTTACAAAGACGCGATGACTCCACCGGACGGGGACGAGCACAAGCGTTGGGGAGACCGCGCGGAGTGGACCTCGTATGAAGCGCGAGCGGGGCTGACTTATTACAAATCGCTCGGATATGTTCCGGCGGACAAAACGGCCGAATCCGTTTCCTGCACGCTGGAGGATGCGTTTGAAGATTATTGCGTTGCCCAGGTGGCGAAAGGAAACGGCAAGGACGATGACTACCGGTTTTTCATGAAGCGCTCCCAGAATTACCGGAATGTTTTCAACCCCAAGACCGGATTCATGGCGGCGCGATTGTTCGATGGTTCATTCGTTGGCGAGCCGAACAAGTATCACGCATTCACCGAAGGCAGCCCCTGGACCTATCTTTTTTGCGTGATGCAGGATCTGCCGGGACTAATCGACCTGATGGGGCGCGATTCGTTCATCTCCAAGCTAGACGGGAACTTCGACGGCGGACATTACGCTTACGACAACGAGCCGGAAAACCATTACCCCTATCTTTATGACTGGGTCGGCCAGCCGGCCAAAACGCAGAAAATCTTGACGGACGTGGTTCGCAAAAATTATCGAAACACCCCGGACGGCATCACCGGCAATGACGATTGCGGCCAAATGTCCGCCTGGTACATTTTTACGGCGCTGGGTTTTTATCCGGTGGCGCCCGCGTCGAATGAGTACGCCATCGGGCGGCCTTTTTTCAAAAAGGCGATCATTCATTTGACCTTCCCGGTGAAAAAAGATTTCACGATCATTGCGCACCATCTCACTCCAGAAAATAGCTACGTCAAATCGGTGAAATTGGACGGCCGCGTGCTTGCGACGCCATTTTTGAAACAGGCGGATTTGCTCAATGGCCGGCTTCTGGAATTTGAAATGACTGATCGCCCGAATTGAATGGTAAAGAGTCCGTCGAGCGCGGAGCCATCGCCGCTCGCCTCGTGGAACAACGGCCGGGAAACGGACGGGAGCCCTTTCACGATTTCTGCGAAATCCAAGCCTACGGCCAGTAATAAAGATTTTGCTTACAAGGATATTCCAAGAGTTAAACGGAGGGCGGGCCACGTTTTCGTAGCAGTGCGCTGGTATTTTAACGCAGGTTCCTTCCCTGCGCAACGCTCTGTTTTCAATTGTCGCAAATCCTCAAAAGAAAGACGCAATCCCTCAATGACAATTCGGACACAAAATGGCAAGCTCCTAAAAAGCCCAGTGCGCAATGCAAGCCGTTTAGCCGTTTTTGTGGCCCATGACTTCATAATTTTCCCCAATGAACCGTGTACCTCTCCTATGAACAAAAAAACACTCCTCGGTTTCCCGTTCGTCCTCGTAATTATCAGTTTGCTGGCAATGCCGACCGCCCGGGCTCAGTCTGCGTTTTCCAATGCGGTGATAAATCTCAACCCCGTGGCTTACTGGCCGCTCCAGGAGACGGCCCAGCCGCCCGCGCCCGACATGGAAATCAATCTCGGCTCCCTCGGCGCGCCGGGCAACGCGATTTATTCCAGCACCAATGTCGTCAAAGGCATGACACCGATCCCGG
>DASXHY010000346.1:0-6336 GCA_036488095.1 Verrucomicrobiia bacterium
TCCGAACGGCCCTTCCTCGCGGAGCGGCTCTTTCGGGTCCACATAACCTTCAATGACAAAATCGGCGTTGGCCGGAACTTCGAGGTCGTTGGTTTCGCATTTCACCAGTTCCACGGATTTCTTGCGCAGATAACCAGCCAATAAAAATTCGTCGAGTCCATCCGGCAAGGGCGCGGTGGCGGCAAATGTAAACGCCGTGTCACCGCCGAGGAAAATCGCCACCGGCATCCGCGTGCCGCTCTCGTAATAACGCCGCCCATGCCGCGCGCCGACTTTCTGCAACTGCCAATGCATGCCAGTGGTGCGGTCGTCGTAAATCTGGATGCGATACATCCCCACATTCCGCTCGCCGGTATCCGGATCTTTGGTGACGACGCATGGCAACGTGATGAACCGCCCGCCGTCCAACGGCCAGCATTTCAGGATGGGAATGTCTAGGAGGGTCGAAGGTCGAGGGCCGAGAGTTGCGGGATTGCGCCAATCGGGAGCTTTCGGCCATTGCCCGACGGGCGACTCTTTGCTTTCGTCGAATCTGCGGACCACTTCCTTGCACGGGCCGCTTTTCACGCTTTTGGGTTTGGCGTGGCGCAGCTCCATTGCCGTTCCCAAAAGTTTCAGCGTTTCCCGCAAACTCGTGGGTGGTTTGGCTTTCATTAACGAAGCCAGTTCCGCCGCCGCCTCGTCCACACTGTTGGCGCCGAGGGACAATGCCATGCGCTTCCACGAACCCATCGTGTTGATGGCCACCGGGAACGGGCTGACGACCCCATTCACGGACGGTTTCTCAATCAGCAATGCTTTGCCACCGTTCCGCGACTTCATCTGGCGATTGGCTAGTTCGGTGATTTCGAGTTCCGTGGCGACCGGCTGCGGGATTCGAACCAGTTCATTGGCAGCCTCAAGCGCGTTGAGAAAGTCACGGAAGGAATCGAAAGCCATGAGCGAAAAATATCAGAACGAAGCAAAGCCGCAATCCTTCAACGTGCTGCGCCTGGGAGCGCCAGCGTCTCGCTGGCAAGTTTCTTCGCCGGTTGCGAGGCGAGTGGCCGGCGAGACGCCGGCGCTCCCAGGAAACCCGCGTGATTCTCACGCACAATGCGTGAAAATTTCACGCATCGGGAGGGAATTGGTGGCGACCAGTTGCGTATTTTCGCGGTTTTTCGATGAAAAAAGCTTTGGCACCAACACTGCTAAAAGTTTTCCAGAGAAAGGGTTGACAGGAAAAGCGGATTCCTTAGAGTTCGCAGACTGTTTGCCGAATCAATAACCAACAAGAAAGTATATGAAGAAATTCAGTAAAATCAGAGCGTTCACTCTCATTGAATTGCTCGTAGTTATCGCAATTATCGCGATTTTGGCGGCCATGTTGCTGCCTGCACTCGCCAAAGCCAAAGCCCGCGCCCTCCGCATCCAATGCGTGAATAACCTGAAGCAATGCGGTTTGGCCATGCGTGTTTGGGAAGGCGATAACAATGACCGTTACCCGATGGCCATCAGTTCGGCCCAAGGCGGCGCGCAGGAATACATTGCGCACACCGGCGGCACTTCCGCGACGCCCAATGCGCCTAGCGTCACAACCATCTCTCCCTATATGGGCAGGGTGTTCCAAGTGATGTCGAACGAATTGAGCACACCCAAAGTGACGCTCTGTCCCGCTGACACCTTCCATACCACCCCGGGCACAAACTTCGGAACTGGCGGCACCGGTAATGGCGATTACAGCACCAACCGAATCAGCTTTTTCATCGCTGGTGATGCGATTGAAACGGATCCGCAGATGATTCTGTTCGGTGATTGCAACGTCGGCACCGTCACTGCCGGCGCGAACACGGCTGGCACTCCGGCCTCTTCCCGCTATACCACGCCGGCATGGTTCGGCCTCGGTGGCGTCATCACTGTGGCAAATGCCTCCTGGACGATCGACACGCATAACAAAGTGGGTAATCTCACCTTGTCTGACGGCAGCGTGCAGCAGGTCAGCATCAGCGGCTTGAGAGTCGCTTTCCAGAACGGCACCAACACGACGGTCTATCCGGCGTTTACCGTTCCCTGGTAATAATATTCGGTTTTTTCACAAGAGAGGCACCCGCAAGGGTGCCTTTCTTTTTTTAGGGAAGAGTTTCCGCAGTTTGACGAATCGTCTCGCGCAAAGAAGTGACCGGACGAAATCCTACAGTGGCAGCCAGCTTCTCGATGCGCGGTTTTCTCCGGCGCATGTCCTCAAAACCGGGCGCGTAGGCTTTGTCGTAAGGAATCAATTCGATCGGCGATTTCGAGCCCAACGTCGCAACGATCAATTTCGCGAGTTCCAAAATATTGATTTCCTCGGTGCTCCCGATATTGAAAACTTCGCCGCGCGCGGCGAGACAATTTTGCAGGCGCACCAGGGCTTCCACCGTGTCTTTGACGAAGCAGAAGCAGCGCGATTGCAAACCATCCCCATGAACCATCAGCGGCTCGCCGCGCCTGGCGGCGGAAATGAATCGGGGCAAAACCATTCCGTATCGACCGGTCTGCCGCGGGCCGACCGTGTTGAACAATCGCGCAATGGTCACCGGCAATGATTTTTCCCGCGCATACGCGAGCGCGAGAAATTCATCCATTAACTTCGAGCACGCGTAACCCCAACGGGTCCGATCCGGCGGGCCGATCAGCAAATCATCCTCTTCACTGAACACAGGCTTTTCGCTTTTGCCGTAGACTTCGGAGGTGGAAGCCAGCAGCAAGGTCGTCCGGTTGCTCGCCGCCGCTTTCAGCAAAACTTCCGTCTCGTGCAAATTCGTTTCCAAGGTGTGAATCGGAGATTTAACCACCAACTCCACCCCCACCGCGGCGGCCAGATGATAAATCGCCTTCGCTTTCGCAGCCAGTTCGGGCAATTCCGCGCACGCGGAAATTCTGGATTCAATCACTCGCAGATTCGGATTCCCGGCGACTCCCCGCAGGTTTTCCGAATTTCCCGTCGAAAAATCATCGATGACGACCACGGCGTTTCCATCCGCTAAAAGGCGCTCAACCAAATGCGAGCCGATAAATCCCGCGCCGCCGGTTATAAGAATGAATCGAGAATTCAAGGCACGGAGAGGCTGTTGGTCGATGTCGGTTTGCTCTCAGTCGTGGATGATCTGTTCGACGAACTCTCGGCGGGGGCACTCGAAATGTGCACAGCGGGCTTATCTATCAGCGCCGCCGCCACTGCCTCCGCCAGCTTCTGGCGATAGGCCGGGTCAGCGATGCGTCGCGCCTCGCGCGGATTGGATAGATAACCGCCCTCGACCAGAATGGCGGGGTGATTTTGCCCGCGCAATACTGTCATGAACCGCGCGCGCCGCACGCCATGGTCCTTCGCGCCAGTGACTTTCAAGATGGCCCGCTGGACCCGCATGGCGTATTGGAAATTTTCAAAATCAAACTGGTTATTGGGAAAAACCAGCGACGCGTCGTCTTCAAAATCGCGTTTCAAGGTCGAGGGCATGCCCACGGGCGTCACACAAAACGTCTCGATGCCGCCCTCCTCGTGATCCGTGGGCGAAGGGGCCGCATTGAAGTGCAGGCTCACAAACAAATCAGCCTTGCACACGTCCGCAAAATCGACCCGATTGCTCAAGGACATGTCTATATCGCTCGTTCGCGTCAGAAACACTTTCCAGCCGTTGGTTTCGAGAATCGGCGCCAGCCGCTTCGCCCAATCCAGCACGTATTCCTTTTCATGCGTGCCGTCCAAGACGCTTCGGGTGCCGAGATTCGATCCCCCATGGCCGGGATCGATCACGATGATACGGTTGGTTCCTTCCGGAAGCGTCAATGGATGCAGCAAGGGCTCGATATTCTTTATCAGGTCAAGCGAGTTCAGGATCGGCTGGCCATTGACCACCTGCGGCGCGAAACCCAAATGGAATTCCAAGCCGTTCCAATACGCGACCTGGTCGTAGGCGCGAATAATCAGCAGCCCGTTCGGCGCTTTCAACGCGAAGGTCGGCACCTGCCCGCCGGAAAGGTTTTGCACGGGGCCGGCTTTTTTTTCCTCGCTCCAGCGTTTTAATGGAATCCAGATGGAGGTCAGATGGTTTGTCGGCACATGGACTGCCTGCGGCGGCGTTGCCGGCGGCGGGGCCAGGGACGGCGCTTCGGTGATGTGCTCGGTTTCGATTGGCGCTTTCACCTCATTGGGCGGTACTTCCACATAATCGGGTCGGCCAGCCCGGTGCGATCGCGTGGAGCAGCCCGCCAACAAAGCCACGAGCACACCGGCCAAAATTCTCAGCTTGAACACGCCTTTATTTTGCGCAAGAGCGCGGACGACTCAAGCCGTTTCGCTCCGGAATGTCAGAGTAATAATTGTCAAAGGAATAGAATTCCTTCCTTTGACAGCGGCGCGACGCCAGTGCGGCTATCGCTGCGCCTATTTTCCGTTCGTACCTGGTTGGCCCGAAGATTGCCGCGATTTGTAAAGTTCCAACGCTCTCTGAATTTTTGCGGCCAAATTAGCCTGGCCCGTTCGTTGTGCGGACTCGAGGGCCCGAGTGGCCGTTGCCACTGCCTCATCAAATCGATCCATCTCGGCTTGAGCGGCTGAAAGATAAAATCCGGCCGCTGCATAATTTGATTTGAGTTTTACGGCCTCGCGTAGCTGCTCCGATGCGGCTTGGAATTGTCCGGCCAAAAAGAATTGCCGGCCCAGTTCATATCGGGCTTCCGCCGCGGACGGATCAAGGCGAACCGCCTCTTCAAATTGAACGGCCGCATCCTTCGCCCGGCCGGCTTTTGCCAGTGCGAGTCCCGCATTCAGACGAACGGTCGCATTCGTCGGATCCAGCCGCACTGCTTCCGAGTATTGCCGCAGGGCTTCATCCATCCGGCCGGCCACCGCGAGCGCGTTGGCCAAATTGTTTCGCGCCTTGCCATTGTCCGGATCAATTCGCACTGCCACGTTCAAATTCGTAATGGCGGCCTCGATATGATGTTGATCGAGGAACAGCGAGCCTAAATTGCTGTAAGCCTTGGCGAATTCAGGATCGTCGCGAATAGACGCTTGGTAATGCTCGATTGCGGCCGCCGGTTGACCCGCTCGGGCCAGGGCCGTGGCCAGATTATTCTGGTAAGAAGCGTTGTCCGGATCGATTCGGACCGCTTCCGCGTAATGCGCCAGGCCTTCATCATCCCTCCCAAGCGCCACCAGTGCGGTTCCGAGATTATTATTGGCGACCGCATTATTGCGCGTCACTGCCAGTGTGCGGGTGAAAAGCGCGAAACCATTTCGCCAATACTGAAGCTGCGAAACGGTGAGAATAGCGAGAACCACCATCAAAGCGGCGGCCGCGGCGCTGCCCAGGATTCGCGCCGCCTTGCCGCGACCCAGCATTTCCGACGTGCCCCACACCACGACGATAAAGAGCCCGGTCAGTGGGATATAACTATAGCGATCCGCCATGGCCTGATTGCCGACCTGTACCAAACCGATTACGGGAACCAGAGTTCCTAAAAACCAAAACCAACCCACGAAAAAGAACGGTCGACGCCGGATGGCCAGCAACGCCGCGAACGAAACACCGAGCAGAAACGCCGCCGCGATTACCAAACGCCCTACCGGCTGCTCATGCACCAGCGGATAAAAAACCGCGAGGCGGACCGGCCAGAAAGCCTTCAGCACATAATCGAAATAAGCGATCGTTGCGTTAATCACTCGGCCGGTTACCGAAAAATATTCCGTGCTGCGAACTGCGCCGCCCGCTTTCTGCGCAAAGAATGTTATCACGCAAGAAATCACGGCAAGAACGAACCAAGACCATTTCTCGAGCGCGAGTTTTCGAAATTGCGGCGAAATAAATGCGCGCAGGCCGGTATTTTCCACACGTTGCAATGGCCAGAAATCGAGCAGCAACATGAGAAATGGCAACGTCACCAGCATTGGTTTAGCCAGCAGACTGAGCGTGAAAAACCCGGCACTCGAGGCATACCAGAGGCCAGGTTTTGAGTTTCGGATTTCAGGTTTCGGGTTTTTTGACTGCGCGACATAGCCCGCGTATGCCAGCAAGGACGCCAGCCCAAAAAACGTGCTCAGCACATCTTTTCGTTCCGCAATCCACGCCACCGATTCCACGTGCAACGGATGCAGCGCGAAAAGCCCCGCAACCATCGCGCTCCGCCATTGCGCGCCGGTCAATTGCTGAAGCAACAGAAACAGCAGCACCGCATTGGCTGCGTGCAACGCCACATTCACGAGATGAGGCCCTCCCGCGTGCAATCCAAAAAGCTGGCAATCCAGCATGTGCGAAATCCACGTCAGCGGATGCCAGTTGCCGGCGTGAAAATGTGTGAACGCCCAAACAATCCCCC
>DASXHY010000361.1:0-4234 GCA_036488095.1 Verrucomicrobiia bacterium
CTCCGCGCTGCCGGCAAACCGGCCAAAGTCGCTCTCACTGCCGTCATGCGCAAACTCCTCCTCCAGATGAACCAGACCCTTAAAAATTATGCCCTCAAAAACCCTTAACTTTCTCTTGCTTTCAAACACCGTTGCTCCCCGAGGAAGAGGGCCGGGGTGAGGGAGAGCGCAAATACAAATCCGTTCATTGGCAGGCTCATATTATTTTCCACAGAAACTCGCAAGATTACGAGTCGCAATCCGAGCCTGCACGCTCGTAAATCGTAAATCGTAAATTTGTCTAAACGTTAAACTTGAACAGCATCACGTCGCCATCCTTCACGACGTATTCCTTGCCTTCCATTCGGTAGAGGCCTTTTTCGCGGGCAGCAGCCACGGAACCGCATTTCATCAAATCATCGTAAGCCACAGTTTCGGCCTTGATGAATCCCCGCTCGAAATCCGAGTGGATGACGCCCGCGGCTTTTGGTGCGGTATCGCCGACGTGAATGGTCCACGCGCGCACCTCTTTTTCACCGGCCGTAAAATACGTGCGCAGCCCAAGCAGATGATACGTGGCGCGGATGAGCTGGCCAACGCCGCTTTCCTGCACGCCCAACTCCTTCAAAAAGTCCCGGGCTTCCTCAGCCGATAAATCAATTAAATCACTCTCGATTTGCGCGCTGATCACCACCGCTTCGCAAGCGAAATGGCGCTGGGCATATTCGCGCACTTTGAGCACGTAAGGATTGGCGTCAGCGCCGGCGAGATCGCTTTCCTTTACGTTGCAGGCGAAAATGGTCGGCTTGTCCGTCATCAACCAAAACAGGCGCGACACGGCCTTTTCCTCCGGCGTCAGTTCAAGCGTGATGGCCGGTTTGCCGGTGTTCAAGTGCGGCTCGAGTTTTTTCAGCACCGCCTCTTCGGCGAGCGCAATCTTGTCACCGCGTTTGGCGTCCTTGGCGACTTTCTCGATCCGCTTCTTCACCGCGTCCAAATCCGCCAGCACCAATTCCGTCGTGATCGTCTCAATATCGCGAATGGGATCAATCGCGCCCGCCACGTGGTGAATGTCCGGATCATCGAAGCAGCGCACCACCTGCACGATCGCGTCCACTTCCCGGATGTGACTGAGAAATTTATTGCCCAGACCCTCGCCCTGCGACGCGCCTTTCACCAGGCCCGCGATGTCCACGAATTCGACCGCCGCGGGGATGATGACCGAAGTTTTGGCCACTTTGGAAAGCGGCTCCAGCCGCGCATCCGGCACCGTGACAATGCCGATGTTGGGGTCAATGGTGCAAAAGGGATAATTCGCCGCCTCCGCTTTTCGTGTGCGGGTGACGGCGTTAAACAATGTGGATTTGCCAACATTGGGCAAACCGACGATTCCAGCTCGTAACATAAATTTACCAATCGATGTCCCGCACCTTTTCTGCGGAACGGACTATGCGCAAACCCTTCAGCCGTCGCAAATGCCAAACGAGTGATCTCTTTGGTTTGCGAACGCGAGATTGGGCAGGATATTTAACTTTCGACTGCGTCACGAATCATCTCCTTGAATTTCTCCACTCCCTGGTCAAACCCCGCCGAAATCGGCAGCACCGGCGTTTTGCGAATCTTGCGTTTGAATTTCTTCAGGTTCTCTTCGGCGACCGCTTCGTCCATTTTGTTGGCGACGACCAGCCGCGGTTTTTCCACCAACGCGGGATCGTAAAGCTCCAGCTCCTTCAAAAGATTATTATAATCATCCCACGGCTCCCGCGCGTCGGTGCCGGCCATATCGAGCAGGATCACGAGAATTTTGCAGCGTTGAATGTGCCGCAGAAAAGAATGCCCGAGTCCCACGTTTTTGTGCGCCCCCTCAATCAAACCCGGCACGTCGCAAACTGTGAGCCGGAAAAAATCGGCATATTCCACAATGCCAATCTGCGGGTGCAGGGTCGTAAAGGGATACCGCGCGATTTTCGGGCGCGCTTTCGAGATGGCCGTCAGCAACGTCGATTTGCCCGCGTTCGGATAACCGACCAATCCCACCTCCGCCATGATCCGCAATTCAAAAAGATATTCGCCCTCACCACCGGCTTCCCCCGGTTGCGCAAAGCGAGGCGCCTGGCGCACGGACGTCGCAAAGTTTCGATTGCCCAACCCACCACGCCCGCCCTTGCACAAAACAAACCGCTGGCCGTGCGTCGTGAGATCCGCAACCAATTCTCCTTTCCCGTGATCATCGCCTTCGCCTTCGGCAGATTCCTCTTTCGACAAATCGATCTCCATCGCCGCGCCACCGCTCGAATGGCGAATCAGCGGGCGCTTGCCGGAGCTGGTCTGAAATTTCGGGGATGCCGAGACTTCCTCGTCGGATTCCTCCGCCTCTTCTTCCGGAGGAAGTTCCGGAGACGGCAACCGCCACACCAGCGTCCCGCAAGGAACTTTGATAACGAGATCTTTTCCCGCATGACCATCCATGCCCTTGCCGAGACCCATCTGTCCGTCCTGCGCGATCAATTTCGGCTGGTAATATTGCCCGATGAGATTGTTCAGGTCATGGTCCGCTTCGAGAATCACATCCCCGCCGCGCCCGCCGTTGCCGCCGCTGGGCCCGCCTTTGGGAACATACTTCTCTCGCGTGAACGCCACGCAGCCTTTGCCGCCATGGCCCGCCCGCGCGTAAATTTTTATCTCATCGATGAACATTCTTAAACGTAGCAGCCGACGTGAGGAGGCTCTAATTCTTCCTGTGGATTTTCATGTCGAAGCCTCGTTGCCTTGGTCGCTACAAAATAAAAAAGGCGAGGCCACGCGACCTCGCCGTGAAAGTTTTGCTTAAGAGCTAGTTCTTGCTCGCACCGTCGGCCACGACATTCACGCGGTGGCTGCTCTTGTCGAACATGACCTTGCCGTCAGTCAGCGCGAACAGGGTCCAATCGCGGCCCGTGCCGACGTTTTGGCCCGCAATAAATTTCGAGCCGCGCTGGCGGACGAGGATGCTGCCCGCGGTCACGAACTGACCGCCAAATCGTTTCACGCCCAGCCGTTTGCTGACGCTGTCGCGCCCGTTCCGGACGCTGCCTTGACCTTTTTTATGTGCCATATACTAGTGAATGTTAAAATCTGTGAATTGAGAATCAGGCTTTGATCTCTTTGATTTTGACCACGGTCAATTCCTGACGATGGCCAATGCTCTTGTGATAGCCTTTGCGACGTTTCATTTTGAACGTCAATTTTTTCTCGCCGCGAATGTGCTCCACGACATCCGCCAGCACGGTGGCGCCGGCGACCGCGGGCGCGCCCACGGTGACTTTGCCGTCGTTATTGACCATTAAAACGCGATCAAAAGTGACAGGTTTGCCGGCCTCAATGGCGAGGCGTTCGATCTCGAGCGTATCGCCGGCGGCGACCCGATATTGTTTGCTTCCGGTTTCTAATACAGCGTACATAAATTCATTCCCAAAATGGGTCGGAAATAAGACCAAAAAACGTTTTCGATGTCAACGCCTCATTTTGCTTCAAATTACTGTTTATGCAACCGGGTTTTTACCCAGAGGAATGTTTTTGCTTCTTCCACGGTTTTCGATAAAGTGGCGCCATGCCTGAGATTGTTGAATTTCTGAACCGCGGCGCGGCGTCCATCACGCCGGCCATCGCGGATAAAGTGGTGCGGGCGCTCCCGCAGTGGAAGCTGGAATTCACCCAGATTTACGAGCCCCTTTTTCCGCACTTGGGCGGCCAGCTCGACTTTTTGGCCAATGCCGTAGAAGACTCAGTGGAAGGCGCTTACAAAGAACTTCCTTTCTACGCCGTAGCTCAGGCCACCTTCGCGCTCCTGTATGCGCATAAAAAGGTAGGAATTATTCCCGATGCCGTCTTGAATCTCGGCCGCGCGGATGATTCGAGTGTCGTCCGCGGAGTGCTCATCCAAAACGAAAAAGCCTTCGCCATCTACGCCGCCTCGCAGGACCTCGAGTGGGGCAAAGTCACCAGCCAACCCTAGCCATTTACGATTTTCGATTTACGATTGACGAGTTTCCGGGCGCTATTCACCCCTCGGACATTCTCAAGTCAAACCGCCCTTCAAGGATTTCTAAAGCTCAGTCCACATCTTGTGGCATTCCAACATCAACCCGCTCGTCAATCGTCAATCGTCAATCGTCAATCGTCAATCGTCAATCGTCAATCGTCAATCGTCAATCGTCAATCGTCAATCGTCAATCGTCAATCGTCAATCGTCAATCGTCAATCGTCAATCGTCAAT
>DASXHY010000607.1:0-2402 GCA_036488095.1 Verrucomicrobiia bacterium
GAGTCTTTGAATTTTACGCCGGGGCGCTCGTCGCGATCATCGAGAATTACTTCGATGCCGCGCTGCGTCAGTTCGTCGTAGAACTGTTTTGCCAGCTTCATGGCTTGCGATTCCGGAGCCACACTCAAAGGAGTAATACACACCGCAAAAGGTGCGACCGAAAGCGGCCAGATAATGCCGTCCTTGTCATTGCATTGCTCGATCACTGCTTGCATCGTGCGGGTGACGCCGATGCCGTAGCAGCCCATGACGCAAAGCCGGCGCGAACCGTCTTCAGCAAGAAATGTTGCGTTGAGTTTTTCGCTGTACTTCGTGCCAAGGATGAAGATGTGGCCGACTTCGATGGCGCGGCGAATTTTCAGCGACTTGCCGCACTTGGCGCAAGGCTCCCCGGCGGACACGGTCCGCAGATCCGCCCATTTCGTCACGGGAATGTCGCGCTCGATTGAAACGCTGCGGAAATGGAAGCCGTCCTCATTCGCGCCGGTAGTCATGTCGTTCGCGCCGCGCAGGCGTTCGTCGGCAAAAACGGAAATGCTCTTCACACCAATCGCGCCCAGGCTGCCGGGATGCGCGCCGAGGGCGGCAAAAATCTCCTGCGCTTCGGCGGGACGGAACGCGGTGGCGCCGATGACTCCGGCAAGTTTGGCTTCGTTAAGCTGGTCGTCGCCGCGAATCAAAATCAACACGGGCTTGCTGTCGGCGATGAAAACGAGCGTCTTGATTTGGCGATTGGCAGGAACTTTATGGGGTTCCTTGGTCAACGCTTCAATGGTCACGACGCCGGGCGTGGCGAATTTTTCAATTGTTCCGCCGATTTCGCGCGCGGCGGTTTTGGGAATGCCGCTCGTGGCTTTTTCCACGTTCGCCGAGTAGCCGCAACCTTCGCAGAAAACGACTTCGTTCTCGCCGGTCTCGGCGGGGACCATGAACTCGTGCGAAAAATTGCCGCCGATCACGCCGGTGTCGGCTTCCACGGGAAAGTTCCGCAAACCGCACCGGTCGAAGATGCGTTTGTAAGCATCGTACATTTTTTTATAACTGCCCGCCGCGCCTTCGTCGCTTACGTCGAAGCTGTAGGCGTCTTTCATGATAAATTCCTTGGCACGCATCAGGCCGAAGCGCGGGCGGATTTCATCGCGGAACTTGATGCTGACCTGGTAAAAATTGACGGGCATTTGCCGGTAGGAATTAATTTCGCTCGCGGCCACGGTCGTGATGACTTCTTCGGCGGTCGGGCTGAGCAGCCATTCCTTTTTGGCGCGGTCGCGCACTTTGAACAGCACTTCGGCGGCGGTTTCGTAACGGCCGCTTTGCTGCCAGATATCCGTGGGCTGCATGGTGGGCATGAGCACTTCGAGCGCGCCGGCGCGATCCATTTCCTCGCGGATGATGCGTTCGACTTTGCGCAAGGCGCGCAAGCCGAGTGGCAGAAAGGTATAAACCCCGCCAGTGAGTTTGCGAACGAGCCCCGCGCGCAACAACAGTTTATGCGAAGCGATTTCGGCATCCGACGGAGCTTCGCGGAGAGTGGGAATTAGAGTTTGGGACCAACGCATATTCAGGTGAGAGGGGAGAAATGAGAGGGGAGAGCGGTCAGCGTCGCGCGGTTTTGCGCGATGAAGTCAGGATTGCCACAAGTTCATCACTCTCTTTCAAAAGTCGCATTAATTCAGGATGTTCGTGAGTTGACAGTTCGGAAAGGCATTCGAGCCAAAAAAGAGATTCATCGGCCTCTTCCTCGGATATTCCGATTTTGCTGATGAAGTCGGCCTTCGATTTGGCCCTTTGCGCTGCGCGATAATTCGCAGCAGTTGAGGTAGCCGAACGAATAAGTTGTCGTTTAATAATTGAAAATTCATCACCGCGAGGAAGGGTGCGGGAATAAATGATAACGTCCAGCGCAAATTTCTTCGTGCGTGCCTTCAAGTCTTGCATAATTGATATGATTAATGGGTTGATGGAATTTCGAAATAGATCTCCCCTCTCACTTCCTACCTCTCACCTCTCAGCTCTCCCCTCTCACCTCACTTGACCGTATTCACCAACGGCGCCAAGCCCTGAATCCGCACCTCAAGCTGGTCGCCGGATTGGATCGGTCCGACGCCGCTCGGCGTGCCGGTCAGGATGATGTCGCCGGGCAGCAATGTCATGTTCGTGGAAACGAAACTGACGATTTTGTAGCAATCGAAAATGAGCTGGTTGGTGTTCGAGTTCTGACGCAACTGGCCGTTTTGAAATAATTGAATGGTTAAATCGTGCGGGTCGGTTTTGGTTTCAATATAAGGCCCCAACGGCGTGAAGGTGTCGAAGGATTTGGCACGGGTCCATTGGCTCTCGCCGTTTTGAATGGTGCGATCGCTGATGTCCTGGGAGGACGTGTAGCCGAGGATGTAGCGCGC
>DASXHY010000425.1:0-4400 GCA_036488095.1 Verrucomicrobiia bacterium
GGTCACGACGCAGGGGTTTTTTAATCAGATGAAGGCGGCGACCGGCTTTTCCGGGGAGCAGGCTGAATTCAACGCGTTCTTCGCGGACATCTTCACGCCGATCCAGCCGATGATCGATCTGCATGGTGAATTGAAGAAGACGAAACTGCCGACCTATATTTTTTCCAATACCAACGACCTCGCGGTCGAACATATTCGCAACCGGTTTCCGTTCTTTAGCGATTTCGACGGCTATGTTTTGTCTTACGAACACGGCGCGATGAAGCCTTCCGCCAAACTATACCAAATAGTCGAACGGATGAGCGGGCGGCGCGGCACGGAAATTCTCTACATCGATGACCGGCCGGAAAACGTGGCGGCGGGAGCAGCGCGCGGGTGGCAAACGGTGTTGCACGAATCGCCGGCGGCTACCCGCGAGGCTCTGCAGAAGCTTGGTTTGTTGGAACCGACCTCATAAACTCGGAACGGTGCAATTGGAAATGGGGAGCGCGCCCGCCTCGGGCGCAGTGAGACGCGCCCTCGCGGCTCACTTTGAGGCATGAAATCATTCCACCGTTGAGTGCCTTCCCACGCCGTTTGTGTTCGGCGCGAGGCGCGCCGAACGGCGGCCGCCCTCCTCGGAAAATCATTCCTGATTTTTCGGATCGGAGGCTTGACCCTGGCCGAGGAGAGTTTCGAGGGAATAATTCGCGTCGCCAATCGAGAACAGGCGGTCGGCGATGCCGTTCAACGCGCGGCGCGTGGTTTCGAACCGCTCTGATAGAGTGCTGAAAATTTCCGCCACATCGTACCGTTGCGCCAGGCGATGATCGCTGGCCGCGCCGAAATGCATCCGTCCAAGCGAATCGTAGTATTTCACATTCGGGAAACCGCGGGCCTCCGCGCGAAAACGTATCCGGTCGGGAAACACGCCCGAAAAGAACAGGGAATAATTTCCGATGTGGGCGCGAATGAAAAAACTGGTGCGATCATCGGCAGCATTCAGCGCGGAGAGCATTTCAAAAAAATAATCCAACGAATTCACGCATCCAGGTATCACACAGCGCGCCCGTTCGGATTGGGCAAACTCGGTCAATACTTCGGCCACATAATCCGCCACCGCGCGTTCTTCCATGCCTGAACGGCGGAAGACATTTCGCACCAGGATATAAAAATAAAAGCGGCTCGAAACGCGCAGGCACCCGCGCCGTTCCAAAAGCGCGTGGAAGAGCGCCTCGTTATCCAGGATTAAGTCGCGCGACTCCTCGTCGGAAAGAAGTTTTACCAGGCACTCGGTATTGCCAAGTTTTGGCCCGAGGACGGAAAGGATAAAGTCCACGTCCTCAGCCGCGAACTGCACCCGACAGTTAGGTTGAATCATTTTCATCGTCGTTACCGCAGACGAATCGACTGAACGCGACCTCGCGTTTCATCCCACCATTCACTGCCCGGTCCCAAAATAAAGCAGATTTGGTTCCATGACAATCAAGACTCGGCCCCACACGAACTTCGGTTGCGACTGTCCCTAAAATGGATGATTCTTACCACAATGGCCGAAATAATGACCACACGAATCCCGACGCGATCCCGGTACTTGGCCATGGATTGGAGCCTCGTGCTGGCGAGCCAGGGGATTGAGGCCATCCTCGATCCGGGCGGGGAGTTGGGGTGGGGTTTGATTGTGGCGGACCGGGATTACCGCCGCGCGCTGGAGGTTATTCAGTTGTACCAGGCGGAAAACCGCTATTGGCCGTGGCGGCAAAGAATTTCCCCAAAAGGCATTTTGTTCGATTGGGGCAGCGTCGGTTGGGTGCTGCTCATCGGTCTTTTTTACTGGATCGAAACTCATGCGGGCGCGGGCTTCCGCGAGGCCGGTTTGATGGATTCGGTTGCGGTCTTTCATGGTGAATGGTGGCGATTGTTCACCGCGATGTTTCTCCACGCCGATCTCGGGCATTTTGCGATGAACGCGAGCATTGGGCTTTTGCTGCTGGGATTGGTAATGGGAAATTGCGGGACGGGCCTTGGCTTGTTGGCCGCGTATCTCGCAGGCGCGGGCGGAAATGTTGCGACGTGGCTCATCTTTTCAGGCGGGCACCGCAGCCTCGGCGCTTCGGGGATGGTGATGGGTTGCGTTGGATTGCTGGCGGCGCAATCCATTTTTGCGCGGCCGGAAAATCCTGGCAGATGGAAGTACGCGCTCACCAGCTTTGCCGGAGGAGTAATGCTGTTTGCGTTGCTGGGGTTGAGCCCGGAATCGGACGTGCTCGCGCACTTCGGAGGTTTTGCGAGTGGGTTGGTGCTCGGAGGCGTTTTGGCGATGAGACCACGGCTCGCGCAAAATACTGCCGCCAATGTTTCCGCGGGAATTGTCTTTTGTGTGCTCGTAATCATTCCATGGTGGTTGGCATTGAACAAATCTGTCGGTGGCTAAGAACCGGCAAAAAAATACTTCTCACCGTAGGAGACGAGGTAACGAGTCTCTAGCCTCCTCCGCATTGAGAGAATCAATCAGAGACTCGTCACCTCGTCTCCTACTTTCGATGACTGCTAAAGCAATGGTCTTTCATTTTTCGACATTGTTACGACGCTTCAGCAAGACGCGAATCTTATTACCTGTCTCCGCGAGCGCGTTGAGGTAACGCTTCAAATCTTCCGCGTTCTCGATTTGCGGCAGGAATTTTTCGCCAGCGTTCAGGCCAGTCACGATGCGCTCCCAGGCGCGGCGAGCCTGCACGGATTTTTCTTTGGCTTCGTCGAGGGGCAAAACTGGATTGGGCGGTTGGTTTGTGCGGCGCGTGGGTGACCGCAGCAATCGGCAGTCGCGCATGAAATGCATCATGCCTTTGCCATCCATGACTTCGGGCACGAGTTTGAGGATGGATTCGTGCGATTGGCCGGTCACTTCCACCGAGCCGAGCATCAGAGGCGAATTCGCCGCGTCCGCATGGGCGCGCACCATGATCGATTCGGCAAAGAGCATCCAATTTTCGGCCGTGCGCATCGTGATTTCCGGAAAGTTCGCCGTGACCCAGCGCTTGAACCCGGCGTTGGGAACTGGGGCGTTGCCGTTGGGCACGATGTTCCTGGCCTGCAATAACGCGCGCCCAGCTAGGAACGCGTAGCCGAACTGCTCCGCCGCGCCGCGGCGTTGCGCGGCGATCAAGGTGTGAATCACCTGCGCGTGCGCTTCGAGTTTTTCGGCGACGATTCGAGGAACGACTTCGAGTCCGTGCTTCATTTTTGACTTGGTATTAAAATTTTTAACCACGGATGAACACGGATAAGAACGTTACGCAAATTGCGCGAATTTTCACGAATTCCAAAATGCTAAACCGCGATTCGCGTTAATTCGCGTAAAAGCATTTTCCCTATCCGTGTTCATCCGTGTGCATCCGTGGTTTAGATTGATTCGTTCATAGCTTTCTCCGTCTCAAAAATTCCTCCAGGCTCTCACGCGTCACTTTTGCGCCGCAGTTGCGGCCGCGGCTCCAGGTTTGAGTGCGGCGTTTGCCGCGGCCGCGTGGCGGTTCCAGTTCGCCCGCGCGAATCAGGTTCAACCGATGGTTCGGATCGCAACTGAGCACGGCATCGATCTCGACTCCGGTTAGCGCCTGATTATCGGGTGGCAAAATGAGCTGCGCGATCTGCGGCCACGTCAATTCCAGGCGCCGCATTCCGAGCGTGAGCCGATAATGTTCGATGCTGCGCGTAAGAAAACGCAGCTCGCGCCGATGCGACATCAAAGGGCTTCGGCTTTCCATGGTTACAGAGATGTCGAACACGACGAGATAGCCGAGGTCGATCAATTGCTCGATGTCTTCGGCGCTGACATCGAGCGCCCATTTGACGCAATCGGTGTCCGCGAGCGGACGCCAACGCGGCGAGCGCAGGCGCAGAGAGAGATCGGCGGGTGAAGGCACGTGGTTAGGTGAGGTGAGAGGTAGGAGGTAAGAGGGGAGAAGGAAAAATGACCGGACGTTTGCACCGCGCCCGCTCTCATTTCTCACCTCTCCCCTCTCACCTCTTCAGGCTGCTTCCCTGACGCTTTGTTCGGCGATGCCGGAAATCGGGCGAATGAAAAAATTCTCGTCCTGCTCGATTTTCAAGCCGGCTTCCTGCAATTGGCTGGCCTTCAATTGCGCGCGGTCGGCGAGAATTTTTTCCTTGTTCACTTCCGGATCGGGATAACGCACGTAGGCAGCGCCCCAATTGAGGCTCTCCAGCCGCAAACCGATTTTGCCGAAGGTATCTTTGCCGCTGATTTTTTCGACGCGCGGCGGCGTCAATTCAAAACCGACCGTCGCGAGCAGCAGGTCGAGCGATTTCTTTTCGGGAAACAGTGCCAGGCGATTTTTCTGGCAATAAACAAACACGCCGGCCTCGCGGGCTTCAATCTGGCGGCCGATGCCCAGCAGGTT
>DASXHY010000555.1:0-2035 GCA_036488095.1 Verrucomicrobiia bacterium
CTTTCAGAGTGACCAGGCAGACCGGCAAACTGGAGGCGTCGAATTTCAAAACTACCGGCGGCAACGTGCCGGGCGGAAGTTTTCGCAAATCAGCCATTGCCAGGTTTGCGATGCTCGTCACTGCCGAGTCCGCGTTGAAGCCGGGTTGGAAATAGATTTTGATCAAGCTCACGCCCGGCAGCGAACGCGATTCGATGTGGTCGACGCCGCTGGCGAGCGTAAAAAAACGCTCGAACCGGCCGGTAATGTCCGTCTCGATTTGTTCCGGCGGCATTCCGGAAAAGAACGTGGCCACCACGACCACCGGGATTTTTATCGGTGGAAACAAATCCACGGGCATTTTGACGAGACTGGTCACGCCGACCACGCACGTGATCAGGCAGACAACGATGATAAGATAAGGATAACGGATTGAAAAACGCGACATGACGATCAGGATTTTTTCTTTACGGCGGCGCGGAGTTTTTCGAGCGAGAATTCCGGCGAGCGGCACAATGCGATGAGCGCCTGCTCTTCAGCGCTGATTCTGGCGGCCACTTCCGGGATGCGCGGAGCGATGTCGAGGGGGACGTTCTGCACGCCATGCAAATCCCCGTGCAACAAATCGCCGGACCGGATTTTCAGCCCGTCGATTTCAATTGGTTCGCCGATGTCGACGATGTGGACATAAGCGTGCGAAACCGCAACGCTGCCGGCAAAATAATGGAAGCCCGCGCTTTCGGCGGCGGGAATGTCGCGCACCGAACCATTTGTAACCACGCCGGTGCAATGCAGCGCGCGAAGAATGTTCATGTGCACCGCGCCCACCAGCGAGCCGAGCCCCGGCCGCGTCGCCAGGTCTTGCACGACCACGATTCGCGGCGCCGGCAGCGATAAAACATAATCCCACCAATCGGTGCGCTCGGTATAGAGATTGCCGGTCGTGGGCGGCGCCGATCCGCGAATCTTCACCGTCGCGGCGTAGCCGATCATCGGTTGCAACTTCGGAAACAGGCAGCGGACGGCATGGCCCATGAAGCCTTCGTTGCGCAGGCGTTCATGAAAAGTCTCGATGGCATTTGCCAGTGTGCAGGCGTCGAGCCTTCGCAGCGCTTCCAGTTGTTCAAAAGTGAGGGGCGTCATGAAATTGGGTGGCGAGTGAACCTGTTCGTGAGAATTCTCATTGCGCGGCCAGGAAACTCGCGAGTTTTGGTTCGACTTTTTCTCCCGGTTTGATCTGGCTGATGTCGCCGATCACGACCAGTTCTCCTTCCTTCAAGCCGGAAAGGACTTCGTATTTACTGGGCGTCTCCAGCCCCAAAGTGACCGTCCGCTGTTCCACTTCGTTATTCGCATTGACGACATCCACCGTGGTCCTGCCGGCCGGGACGGCCTCGGTTGGCACCGCGATGGCATTGGAACGCTGGTCCGATTTCAGCACTACTGTGGCATACATTCCGGGAATCAATTCCAGCCTCGAGTTGTCCACTTCCATTTCCGCAATCATCGTGCGCGTGGTGTCATCCACCCGATGAGTAAACCGCGAGATTTTGCCGGTGAAAGTCTTGCCGCTCAATGAATCGATGCGGACATCCACCGGGTCGCCAATGTGCACGTCCTGGACATAGTCAACGGAAACCGGAAAATCGAGGCGGAGCCGGTAATTGTCTGATAGGCGCAGGAGCGGCATGGCTTGCGAGGCCGTGCCCGCCTGAATCATGGCACCCGGATCGGTATAGCGGCGGGTCACCACCCCGTCAAACGGCGCAGTGATTTTGGTGTAAGCGACGAGCGTCTGATATTTTCCCACGTCGGCTTTGGCCGCGGCAATCGCGGCGGCCGTGTCGGCGTCATGCGATTCGGCGGCATCCAATTGCTCCTGTGCGACGAGGTTCGGATGTGCCTTGTTGACTTCGAGCAAGCGTGAATAAACCAGGTGCGCGTTTTTGTAATCGGCTTCGGCCTTTTGCTCCGTCGCGGTGGCGTTGTCCAATTCGTCCTGCAACTCCGGAATCTCGATGGTGGCCAGCAATTGTCCCGCCTTTACCTCGTCGCC
>DASXHY010000629.1:0-1505 GCA_036488095.1 Verrucomicrobiia bacterium
CATGAAGTTTTCGTTTGAGCTCGCGCGCAAACGGAAATCGCACGTCACCTCGGCCACAAAATCCAACGGCATCATCCACACGATGCCCTATTGGGATGAACGTTTTGCCGCGATGTCCGCGCAGTATCCGGACATTCGCGTCGATCAATATCACATAGACATCTTGACCGCGCATTTCGTGCGCCGCCCGCAAATGTTTGATGTGGTCGTCGGCTCCAATTTGTTCGGAGATATTCTTTCGGACCTCGGCCCCGCGGTCGTCGGTTCCATCGGCATCGCTCCATCCGCGAATTTGAACCCGGAGAAAAAACATCCGTCGATGTTTGAGCCGGTGCACGGGTCCGCGCCGGACATTGCCGGGAAAAATATCGCAAACCCCATCGGGCAAATCTGGTCCGCCGCCATGATGTTGGATCATTTTGGCGAACCCGCCGCCGCGGCTGCGATCGAGCGCGCCATCGAAGAAGTTCTCACCAAGCCGGAATTCCTGACTCCGGACCTTGGCGGCAAAGCCAGCACCCAGGTAGTAGGAAAGGCGATTGCGGATACGCTGACCCGCTAATTTATGCGCAACTACAAAAAACAATTCGTGGTGATCTGCCTTGCGGCAACGTTTGCTCTGGGGATCATTCGGGAGAAGGCTATGGCACAGGATCGCGGTCAGGGACGCTCGATGGTGATTTCGCAGGGCGGGATTGTCGCGTCCGAATCGCCGCTGGCGTCGAAGGCGGGAGCGGCGATCCTGGAGCGCGGCGGCAACGCAGTGGATGCGGCGATTGCGGCGCATGCGGTGATGACGGTGGTCGCGCCGATGTGGAATGGAATTGGCGGCGATCTATTCGCAATTGTGTATGACGCGAAGACCCGAAAATATTACGGGCTGAATGCCAGCGGCTGGGCGCCCCCCGCGCAATCGGCGGAGCGGTTGCGCCAAAAAGGTTTGCGCGAAATGCCCGCGCACGGCATCGAGCCGGTCACGGTGCCGGGCTCCGTCGATGGGTGGCAGAAATTGCTGGACCGTTTCGGCAAAAAGAAAATAAATGAAGTTCTGGCCCCGGCGATTCAAATTGCGGAAGACGGCTATCCGGTAACGGAATGGATCGCGCAACATTTTGCGGCGAATGTCGATCTCTTGCATGAGAATGAGGCTGCGTCCAAAACGTTTCTGATTTCCGATCGTGCGCCGCGCCTCGGTGAAGTCGTTCACAACCCCGACCTCGCTTGGTCTTTAAAACAAATCGCGCAGGGCGGGCGCGACGCATTTTATCGCGGTGAAATCACCAAGCGCATTTTGGCGCTGTCCGCGCGGCACGGCGGCACTCTCGCGGCAAAAGATTTTGAGGAGTATACGAGCGAATGGGCCGAACCGATTTCCACAACGTATCGCGGATGGACCGTCTACGAAATGCCGCCCAACGTGCAGGGAATCGGCGCACTCGAAATGCTCAACATCATGGAGCAGTTCGATTTGCATGCGTATGGTCTGAACACGGCGCGTGCGCTGC
>DASXHY010000609.1:0-4730 GCA_036488095.1 Verrucomicrobiia bacterium
GTTTCACGTTTCACGTTTCACGTTTCGCCTTTTCGCCTGGGCATTCCTATTCCTGATCGCCGTCCTGGTTTCCTTCATCCCCACCGCGCTCCTGAACATCCACTATATCCACGATTGGTCGGGACTGAGCATCGAGCATACCGGCATGGCCATGAAAAATCCAATCGCCGGGATTTTGGGGAACTCCGTGTTATTGGTGACGGGCAATTTCGTTCCCACGATTTTTCCGATGGCCGGCTGGTGGAACCAGCATGCGCTGTCGTATTTCCCGGCCGCGCTCGTCCGCTTGATGGATGCAAATTTCGAATTGGGCTACAATAACCTGGGCGAACTGCCAATCGAAGACGCGGCCGGGCTCGGGTTTGGTGTTAGTGTCTTAATGGTGATTTCAATTGCCGCCTGGCTGAAATATCGGAGGCGTTCACAAACCTCTCACCTCCCACCTCTCACCCCTCACCTCCTCTTGCTCGCTCCTTGGATTTCGCTGCTCGCCTATTGCATGAAAACCGGCATGGTCACGCCCGCGCGGTTGATTGCGCCGTATTATCCATTGTTGTTCCCCGCGCTCTTAATCGGCGCGGGCCAGTCCTGGGTTGTGCGACGGTTTTGGTGGCGAGTGCTGGCGGGCGGAGTATTTGCGCTGGCGCTCGCGGCATTGGTGTTGAACCCATCCCGTCCGCTTTGGCCCGCCCAAACAATTCTGGCGAAAGTCCTCGCGCGGCATCCGAACCAGCCGCAATTATTGCGCGCGCAAAAGGTTTACCAGGTCTATGCCGATCGCCCCGACCCGCTCGCCGGCATCCGCCAATGGTTTCCGCCCGGCCTCAAAGTCATCGGCTTCATGGGCACCGGTGACGACCTGGATATTTCGCTGTGGAAACCCTACGGCTCGCGCTGCGTCGAACCGTTTCTCCTGGAGGATTCCCCGGAACAAATTCGCGCGCGCGGAATCGAATACGCCGTAGTGGGGGGATATAATCTGCACGACCAGAACACAACGATAGAAGCCTGGATGAAACAATCCGGCGCGGAACTCATCACCACCACAAACGCGATGATGACGGTCACGCAAGGTTCGCAGCCGTGGTATCTGGTGCGGTTTAGAGGGGATTAAAAGTCATAGCCGCCAAAGAACGCAGAGAACACAAAAGAAAAAGCAGTTCTTTGCGATCTTTGCGTTCTCTTGCGGCCATTGGTCGCCTCCATCGACCCAACCGATGACCGGCAATTTTTATCGATTCACGCTTTCTGGGAAACGGCGCTACAAACCTCCGTTATGCGAATCAACTTGCTCGCGGCGTGGGTGGGAATGTTGCTGGGGTTCGGGTCCGGCTTTGCGCTGGGCCTGTTCTTCCATCGCGAAAATTGGCTCGGCGGTTACGGCAGCTTTAAACGCCGCCTCTACCGGCTGGCGCACATCTCTTTCTTCGGCCTGGGCGCCGTGAATTTATTTTTCTATTTAACGACGCGCACGCTGCCCGCCGGCGCGATGCTTTCGTTTGCGTCCACGGCTTTCATCCTCGGCGCGATCACCATGCCGATTTGTTGCTTCGTCATGGCTCATTTTCCGAAAACCCGTCCGCTGTTCGCGCTGCCCGTGTTCAGCTTGCTGGCGGGCGGCATTTTAACGCTGTGGGAAGTCGCGAAGTAAATAAACCAAAAAAAGGAAATCGAAAGGCAATTATGAAAATTGGATTTATCGCCATGAGCGGCGTGCGCGCGCACAACGAAGAACTCACGCGGCTTGGCCTGACCTTGCCGGGATTCGTGGACCGCAATCGCATTATTGCTTCCTTGCCCAGCCTCGGTTTGCTGACGCTCGCCGCGTTGACGCCCGCGAAATTTGAAGTCGAATACCACGAAATCGCGGACCTAAAAAAATTGCCCGAGTTGCCGACGCATTTTGACCTGGTGGCCATCAGCACCTTTACCGCGCAACTCAAGGAGGCGTATCAGGTCTCGGATTATTTTCGGGCAAACGGCGTTCAGGTGGTAATGGGCGGCATCACCGTCAGTTCCTTGCCCGAGGAAGCCAGGGAGCACTGCAGCAGCGTGGTGATAGGCGAGGGGGAACCGCTCTGGCCGGAGGTGCTGCGCGATTTCGAGAAGGGCTGCCTCAAGCCGTTCTACGCGCGGACGCCTCCGGGCCAGTTCGATTTGCGCGAGGCGCCCGTGCCGCGCTTCGATCTGCTCGACCCGGACAAATACAACCGCATCACCGTGCAAACCAGCCGAGGCTGCCCGCATCGCTGCGATTTTTGCGCCAGCTCGATTTTGCTCACGCCGTATTACAAGGTGAAACCGGTCGAGAAAGTCATCGCTGAAATCCACGCGATTAAGGAAATCTGGCCGCGGCCATTCATTGAATTCGCAGATGACAACAGCTTCGTTCATCGCGAGCACTACAAAAAACTGCTGCGCGCATTGGCCCCGGAAAACCTGCGCTGGTTCACTGAGGCGGACGTGCGCGTGGCCGAGGACGACGAATTGCTCGGCCTCATGCGCGACTCCGGCTGCCAGCAGGTTCTGATCGGCCTCGAAAGCCCGCGCCGTGCCGCGCTCGACGGCATCGAATTGAAAAATAACTGGAAAGCGCGCCACCAGGATTTCTACAAATCAGCCATCGCGAAAATTCAGTCTTACGGCATCACCGTCAACGGCTGTTTCATTTTGGGGTTGGACGCGCACACGCCCGAGGTGTTTGACGACGTGTTCCATTTCGTCCGCGATTCGGGATTGTACGAAGTGCAAGTGACCTTCATGACTCCGTTTCCGGGCACGCCGCTCTATTACCGGTTGAAGCAGGAAGGCCGCCTTCTGCGCGACAAAGCGTGGGAGTTGTGCACGTTGTTCGACATCAATTTCCAGCCCAGGAACATGAGCGTGGCCGGGCTGCAAAACGGTTTCCTCGACCTGGTAAAGCGGCTCTATTCAGCGGAAGAAACGGCGGAGCGCCGCGCGAAGTTCAAACGAATGTTAAGAAAATCGCCACATTTCGGCCCCCGGGCTCATCATGAAAAACTGCTGGCGGCATAATAAAGGATCACATGCAAAAAACATCCATCTCCACCCGTATTGCCATCCGCATCGCCACACCCGCCGACCGCGAGGAAATTTATCGCCTGCGCCATGAAGTGTACGCGCGCGAACTCGGCCAGCATGCGCTGAATAAATTCGGCGCGCTGCACGATCCGCTGGATGAATTCAACCTGTACATCGTGGCGTCGCTGAACGGAACCCTCGCCGGTTTCGTGAGCATCACGCCGCCGGGCTGCGGGAGTTATTCCGTGGACAAATATTTGTGCCGCGAAAATTTTCCCGAACTCGCCTGCGAAGGGCTTTACGAAGTGCGTTTGTTGACCGTGACCAACCGCTTCCGCCGCCGCGAAGCAGCCGGGCTGCTGATGTACGCGGCGCTGCGATGGATTGAATCGCAAAACGGCGAGCGCATCATGGCCATCGGGCGGCGCGAGGTCCTGGATTTGTATTTGCACGTCGGCCTCGAAAAACTCGGTCACCAAATCCGCTCCGGCGCGGTCACCTACGAACTGCTCACCGCCACCGTGGCGGACATGGTCGAGCGCGTTAAAAATTTTACGTCGCTGCTCAATCGGCTTGAGCGCGCCGTGGAGTGGCAATTGGAAATTCCGTTCCGCAAACCCGCCGCGTGTTTCCACGGCGGCGCGTTCTTCGACGCTCTCGGGCCGGAGTTCGATCATCTCGACCGGCGTCACCGCATCATCAACGCCGACGTGCTCGACGCCTGGTTTCCGCCGTCGCCGCGCGTGATGGACGCTTTGCGCGAGGCGTTGCCGTGGCTGCTGCGCACCTCGCCGCCGACCGGTTGCGAAGGAATGGTGCGCGCCATCGCCCGCGCGCGCGACGTGCGGTCGGAGAATATTCTGCCGGGCGCGGGCTCGTCGGACCTGATTTTTCTCGCGCTGCGGCATTGGCTGACGCCGTCCTCGCGCGTGCTGATTCTTGATCCGACCTATGGCGAATACGCGCACGTGCTGGAACACGTCGTGCGCTGCCGCGTGGACCGGATGACGCTGGCGCGCGAAAATAATTACCGGCTCGACCTCGATCAATTCGCGCGTTTCGCCGCGCGCGGCTACGATTTGATTGTGCTGGTGAATCCGAACAGCCCCACCGGCCAGCATATGCCACGCGTTGAATTGGAAAAAATTTTGCGCAACGTGCCGCCGGACACGCGGGTGTGGATCGATGAAACGTATATCGAATATGCCGGGGCGCATGAATCGCTCGAACGCTTCGCCGCCGCCAGCGCGAATATTGTCGTCTGCAAATCGATGTCCAAGGTCTACGCCTTGAGCGGCGCGCGCGCGGCGTATCTGTGCGGGCCGGCGGCGGTGATGGAAGATTTGCGCGCCATCAATCCGCCCTGGGCCGTGAGTTTGCTCGCGCAAGTGGCCGCCGTCGCGGCGTTGCAGGACCTGGATTATTACGCCGCGCGTTACGCGGAAACGCATCGGTTGCGCAACGAACTCGCGGAACGTCTTGCCGAACAAACCGGCTGGGAAGTTCTTCCCGGCGTCGCGAATTTTTTGCTTTGCCAGTTGCCGGAGAACGGCCCGGACGCTGCGACCGTCGTAAAACGCTGCCGCGCGCGCGGGCTGTTCCTGCGCGATGCCGGCGCGATGGGCCGCGGGTTGGGCAAATATTCCCTGCGCATTGCCGTCAAGGATGCCGGCACGAACGAGCGAATG
>DASXHY010000622.1:0-4585 GCA_036488095.1 Verrucomicrobiia bacterium
GTTCACCGTTCCACCCGCCCCAGAATGACCAGAAGTGAACACATTCAACGCGCCCGACATCGTAACATTGGTCAATGAACAGCCCCCGATACAGCGGCTGTCCGTAAAGTCCTTTGATATAATGCCGGCCGGCGGGAAAGGAGCCGAAGTCGACGGCCTGATACGGATTGACCAGCAAAACATTGATCAGCGAAATATTGTCTCCCGTGCCCCGAATCGTCCATGGATACGGCACCGGCGGATTTCTCATCTTCTGTTCCGGATAAAAAATCGAGAGGCCGCGCAAGGTGCAGCTTGTGTGCAAGGTGATGAACGGTTTGCCCGCTGGTTCGTCCGCACCTGCAATCGCGAGCAAAACGCTGCCGTCCTGTGTATTTCGGCCGGACGGTGCTCCTGCGAAAACGCCTTCAAGCATGACATTAGCCGGGACGTCCAGGTTGCCTTTGATTAAAAACCGTCCTCTGGGCACGAATACGGCGAAATTTCCTGATTCAACCGCCGCTTTCATTGCGGCAGCAAATGCGTCGGTATTGTCCTTGACGCCGTCTCCCACCGCGCCGAAATCCTGCACATTCAAAGCCATCGCCGCGGGAGAAATCTTTTCTTTTGCCGGTTCCCCCAAGGCGGGCAATGAAGTTGCCATCAATGCGCCTCCCGCAGTGGTGATCCCCAGATGGGACAAGAGCCGGCGGCGTGAAATGTTTTTTGGGGCCATTTGCGTTTGACGCAAATCCTTAGTTTTCCGCTCAACTTTTTTTCGAGTGGCCGTTAAAATGTTTGACGTGTGTGTCGCAGAATCTACGATTCTGCACCTATGACCCACAGATACTGCGGCAGCTTTCAACTTCTCGGAACCCTTCTCGCCTGCGGAGTGCTCATTGGATTTTCTTCGTGTTGTTCACCGCGAATCAAACCGCCCGAAACCACGAAGTCAGCGTTGCACCAGCGAACCTTGCTCGATGCCGATTGGCTGTTCCATCGCGGCGACATTTCCTCAAGCAACGAAGTTATCCGGGCGGATTTTAACGATAGCCAATGGGAAAATGTCCATCTCCCGCACGATTATGTGCTCGATGGGACCTACGCTTATTCCACGAATCGCGAGGTCCGCGGCCATGGTTATTTGCCCTATGAAGTGAGCTGGTATCGCAAACATTTTTCGGTGCCCGAATCCAGCCGGGGGAAAATTCTGCGGCTCGACTTTGACGGCGTTTTCCGCGACAGCGAAGTCTGGCTGAACGGCGAATACCTGGGCCGTCACCCGAGCGGCTACACTCCTTTTTCCTATGACATCACCAAACTCGCAAAAGTGGGAGCTGAAAATATTGTGACCGTCCGCGTGGATCCGCGCGAATGGGAAGGCTGGTGGTATGAAGGCGGGGGCATTTATCGCCACGTTTATCTAACCGCGCTCGCTCCGGTGCATGTCGCCCAATGGGGAACTTATGTCACTTCACGCGTTCCCAACGGCGATCAAGGCGCTGCTGATGAAGGCGATGTGACCATTCAAACCACGGTCGAGAACAACAGCGAAACCACGGCGAATTGCGAAGTGGTTTCGGAAATCGTCGGCCCGGGCGGGCGCTCGATTCAAACTCTCAAAGCCACACAGCCTGTAACGGAAAATGCCGAGCAGAACGTGACTCAACAAACCGTGATTGCGCATCCGAAGCTTTGGTCGGTCGAATCCCCCAACCTTTACCAACTCCGCACCACTGTTCTGCACGATGGCAAGGCAGTGGATTACACGACAACCACGTTTGGCATCCGAACGATTCGTTACGACGCGGACAAAGGTTTTTTCCTCAACGGCAAACACGTTGAAATCAATGGTGTTGCCAATCACCAGGATTTTTCGGCGGTGGGAATTGCGGTGCCCGACAACCTGCAATCGTGGCGTGTCGCAAAATTGAAGCAGATGGGCTGCAACGGCTGGCGCACCGCCCACAATCCGCCCAATGAAGCCGTGCTCGACGCCTGCGACCGGCTCGGAATGATAGTGATGGACGAGAACCGTCATTTGGGCGATACCTTCCCCGCTAAAGCGGACGCGGAAACCGGTTACACGAACCTTTCCGATCTGGCCACGATGATTCAACGCGATCGGAACCATCCCAGCATCATCATGTGGTCCATGTCCAACGAGGAAAAATTCCAGGGCTCGCCGGCAGGCCGGGCGATCTTCTCTGCGATGAAGGAGTTGACGCGTCGTTATGACGACACCCGGCCCATCACCTCGGCCATCGTTCACAACTGGCCCGCGAACGGCGCCGCGGATCTCCAGGACATCCTCGGCGTCAATTACAACGAAACCAAATATGACGCCATCCACCGTCTCCATCCGGACAAACCGATGTTTGGAAGCGAAGATACCAACCAAAAGACCACGCGCGGAGAGTAAGTCAACGATCCCACCAACGGGATGTCCAGTTGCTATAACTTGAGCAACCAAGGCTGGCTCGACGTCGTCAACCGCCCGTTCATGTGCGGCTCATTTACCTGGACGGGCTATGATTATCGTGGCGAACCAAATCCTTACGGCTGGCCGGATGTCAGCAACAACACCGGGCTGATGGACCTCGCCGGTTTTCCCAAGGACAAATGCTATTACTTCGAATCCTGCTGGTCAGCCAAACCGATGGTGCATTTGATGCCCGGCGGTTGGAACCCGGCGGGCAACGAAGGTAAAACCATTCACGTCATCGCGTTCAGCAACGCCCGGCAGGTTGAATTGTTCCTGAACGGAAAAAGTCTCGGGATAAAGGATGTGCCGCACGATGACCTCGCCGAATGGCAGGTTCCTTATCACCCCGGCCGACTCGAAGCAAAAGCTTATACGAACGGAAAAACGATCGCAACCGATGTCGTGGAAACCACGGGCGCGCCGGCACGCATCGTTCTTTCGCCCGCGTATAAAACACTCCAGGCCAATGGCGAGGACGCCGTCGTGGTGCCGGTTTCCATCCTGGATGACAAAGGCCGCGTCGTTCCGGATGCGGACAACCGCGTGACCTTCCAACTTGCCGGCGGCGGCAGGATTGTCGGCGTCGGCAACGGCAACCCCGCTGATCACGACAGCGATCGCGCCGAGCAGAGACGCGCCTTCCACGGCCTTTGCATCGCCGTAGTCCAGGCCGGCACACAACGGGCAACGATGGATCTGACGGCGACTTCGCCCGGACTGAAATCCGCGAGCGTCGCGATCAAGGTAAAATAGCAAGCCGGGCCGGCTCAGAGTATGGTGTTTCTTTGCGTCTTTCCACCGTTGCGCCTTTGGGTTAATTTTGCCGTGAGATTGTGAACGCAACCTTCCCACCCAAACTTGCCGCGCACCTGGCGGAGAGTGTTCGCCGCTCGCGCCGCTGCTACCGCAAACGGCTCGAGCGCTGCCAGGAAAAGTTTTCGGAAAAAGCCGTCCACGGCTTGCGCACGGAGACGCGCCGCATCCTGGCGCTTCTGGATTTGCTCGAGGCGCTTCACTTTGAGGGGTCGCTGAAAAAATTGCGCAAGACGTTCAAAAAACGGCTCGATTGCTTCGATGATTTGCGCGACACCCACGTGCAATTGGTTTTGCTCAAGCCGTTGTGGTCAAAATTCCCCGAGGCGTGCGAATTGCAAAAGCACCTTTGCAAATGCGAGAAACGGCTGGTCCCCGAACTTTCCCGCGAGATTCAATCCGCCAAGAGCGGAAAGCTGAACCGGTGCCTGAAAGAAATCGAGAAATCGCTGCGGCAATGCGCGAAAAACCCTCCCAACGGTCGCGGCACCGCGCTGGCACAAACACTCCTGGGCGGGGCTTTTCGGCGCGTGCTGATTTTGCGCCGGCAAATCAAGCGCAACCAGCCAAAGACCATTCACCGAATGCGAGTCGCGTTCAAACGGTTCCGTTACACGGCGGAATTGCTCCAGCCATTTCTGCCACACTTCACGCCGCATCGCCTGACGCGCATGAAGGAATTCCAGGCGGCGGCGGGAGACGTCCAGGATGTCGCGGTGCTGCTGGTGCGACTGGCCAAGGACGTCAAAAACGGGGAATTGGACCCGGCCTGCATTAGGAATTTGCGCGGCGAATTGCTGCGGCGCGAGCATCACGCCATAGAATCTTTTATGGAACGAATCAACGATCTGATGGATTTTGAACCGGAACAGCCGTTGCCGGTCGCGCTTAAACCAGAAACTGCGTCCAAATGAAACTGTATCTCCTGCGCCACGGCGACGCCGCCGAACACGGCGATCCGCGTTACAAGGAAAACGAACGCCCGCTGACGACCAAAGGCATCCAGCGCACCAAACAGCTCGCGCACGTGTTGCGCGAGATGGAGATTTCGTTCGACGCGGTCCTGAGCAGCCCGTTGACACGCGCGCGGGAAACCGCGGAGATCATTTCGCGCGGACTAAAAGCGCAGGACAACATGCGCTTCAGCGAGCATCTCGCGCCGTCGGGCAGCATGGAGGAGCTGGTACACCAGGTGAACACGATTCGGCCCGCGCCAAAAAGCGTGATGCTGGTGGGGCACGAGCCGTATCTGAGCGGGTTCATTTCGCTGCTGTGCACCGGCGGGCCGGGTCTGCCGATTGTGATGAA
>DASXHY010000665.1:0-11650 GCA_036488095.1 Verrucomicrobiia bacterium
ACGTTTGCGCTCGGCGCCTCGGGTACGCCGCCGCTCTTCTATCAATGGTTCCAGGATGGCGTCTCTGTGACGGGTGCGACCAATGCCAACTACACCTTTATAGCCCTGCTGGGTTCTCACACCTACTATTGCTCGGTGACCAACAGCCAAAGCGCCGGCACGCCCACGCTTAGCTCTACGGCAACAGTTGTTGGCATGCCTTCGACCAGCTTGAATCCGTCGGATTACACCGACCGCATGAAGATCAGTTTCTCCGGATATAATCGTGGCGAGACGCTCCAGGACTTCCCGGTCCTGGTGAAGTTGAGCACCGGCATTTCCGGATTCAATTACTCGCATTTCGCCTCCGGCACGGGCGGCGACCTGCGATTCACCGATTCCAATGGTTCGCGCGTGATTCCGCACGAGATTGACGAATGGAATCCGGGTGGCACGTCCATTGTCTGGGTGCAGATGCCGGCGCTCACGGGCACCAATGACTTCATCTGGGCCTATTGGGGCAACAGCTCGGCGACGACTCCACCTCCGGGCACGAATGTCTGGGTGCCGCAGTCGTGGGAAGGGGTGCCTTCTTATGACATGGTTTATCACTTGAAAGAAAACGGGTTCCCATTCGCCGATAGCACGGGAGTGAATCCCGCCGTGGCCGGTAATCCGCCCACGCAGGCTCCCGGATTCGTCGGCACGGGCCAATCCTTCGCCAACGCGGCGTACCTTGTGCTTGGCTCGAACTACGTGACCAGCCAATTCACGGTATCCGCGTGGGTGAATCTCCTGTCGACGGACACGGCCATTCAGGCGATCTGGGCGAGCAAGGTAGGAGGGTTCTCCAATCCCGGCTTTGGCTTGTATGTGAACGACTTCAGCAACCCGGGCAATGGTGAGGTTGAATTGGAAACCGGCACCGGTCTTGCCGCTGTTACTTCGCCGGCCGGGGCTTGCCCGCTCGGCTCGTGGCACCTGGTCACGGCAGTCATCGATGTGACCGGCGGCGTGGCGCATCTCTATGTGGACGCGAATAATGTGGGTAACGGCCCCATTCATACCGATATGCCGCTCACGAACAATGTGAACCTGGGGAGTTTCGTCAACGGCGGCAACCCATTCAACGGGTCGATCGACGAAGCGCGCATCCGTTTCGGCACGAACTCGCCCAACTGGGTTTGGGCCTCGTATATGACGGTGGCGCAGAACTCGAGCCTGCAAAGCTACTCGACGGTCAACAGCACGGTCCCCAACCCGATCACGGTCCAATTCCAGCGTTCGGGAGGCAACCTGGTTCTGAGCGGAAACGCCGGCGCGGCCTACTCCAACCAAACCTACCGCGTGCTGTCGACCACCAATGTGGCCCTGCCTCTGGCACAATGGACGCCGGTGGCGACCAATCCATTCGCCAACGACGGAAGCTTCAGCTCGTCAGTGCCACTGGATTCCACCACGAAATCGCAGTTCTTCCGTGTTGCCATACCGTAACAAACAATGCGGACGCAAAGAGTTAAGTTAGATTAAGTTAAGACAATTGGAGCGGTGGCCGGGAGCGGTGCTCCCGGCCGCTGTTCCGCAGAAAACAGGATTATTGATGAATAGCTCGACAGCCAAAACAGGATTGCAGGGACCCACATCTTCCCGCGTCCACGAAGGCTTCACGTTGATTGAATTGCTGGTGGTGATCGCGATTATCGCCATTCTGGCGGCGATGTTGCTGCCGGCGCTTAGCAAAGCGAAGCAGCGGGCGCAGTCAGTCCAGTGCATGAACGACACTCGCCAAATCACCTTGGGCTGGCTCATGTATAACGGGGACAACAATGGCAACTTTGTGGTGAACCACGCCGGCACTTCGTCCAGCGACGTTACCCCGAGTTGGGTAACGGGATGGGAGGACTACAGTGGAAATCAGGCCAATACGAACGTCGATTTTTTGATCAACGGCATGCTGGGGCCTTATGTGAAATCGACCAAGGTGTATAGGTGTCCGGTGGATTATAGCCGGAGTTTTGGCACGACGGGCGATGACAGGTTGCGCACCTACTCCATGAATAATGCGGTTGGTCCGGATGGGACCGTCCAGGCGGATCCGCACAACAAGCCTCAAAGTTGGCTGCCGTACCCGACCTACAAGAATTTTATCAAAGAGAGTGAACTGACCATCCTCGGTCCCTCGGACCTCTGGGTGCTGATTGATGAAAGCCCGGATAGTGTTAATGACGGCTCCTTCGCTGTTAAAATGCCCGGCACCTCGCGTTCCACAGCGTGGGTTGATATCCCTTCCAAGGCGCACAACAATGCCTGCGGGTTTTCCTTCGCCGATGGTCATTCGGAGATCCACAAATGGATGTCGCCGGACAATATTCCCAATGTCACTTATCAGTTGGCATCCAAGAACGCTCTTTTTGAATTGGGCGATCCGGACATTATATGGATTGCCAAACATACTTCTCTTCCCGGTAACGGCACTGCACTGCCTTATTGAATTGAATTGAGGGAAAACGCGTGATGATTTCCGCAGGCCGGTGTTCCGTGACCATTTCACATCATTTGCAGAAACCGGGAGCCTTCCGCTCCCGCAAGTCAACTGTATGGGTGCAGTTGATTTTGGCCGCGTGGGCTTGGCTGGCATTCTCTAAACCGGCTTCCGCCGGGCAGCTCTCCGACCCCGCAGTGGACTCCTTCAACGCGCGTGTCGGCACGGAAACCTTTGCCGGCATGTACCAGTTCACCACCAACACGCTGCTGGTCGAAACGGCCGAGGCGATTACCAATCTCGGCAGCGACGTCATCAAGTTTTATTGCGGCCCGAACACTTCCGGCCAAAGCGGCGTCACACTCACGCCGAATATCACCAGCCTCCTCACGATGGCGCGCGACGAACCCAGTTATCGCAAAGTCTTCGACATGCCTTTCCGGCACATGATTATCTGGGCGTATCCGCTCGCGAACCCCGAGCCGCCGTTCACGGACGGGAATTATTCGTCCTCCGAACAAACCGTCGATTACCGGGAAATGTACGATCTCACCCACTACCTGCTGACCAATTATAATAATTCCGGCAAGGAATTTTTCCTGGGCCATTGGGAAGGCGACGGCTATCTCAAAGTCAACAATTGGACCACCAATCCGAGCCCGGCGGTGGTCACTGCCATGATCGCATGGCTGAATAATCGCCAGAGAGCGGTGGACGATGCCCGCGCGGCAACCCCGCATTCGAATGTCGAGGTCTACAATTACACCGAAGTGAACCGCGTCCGCGACGCGATGCTGAACGGCCCCACGAATAACGTGCGGGTGGTCAATGCGGTGCTGCCGTACGTCACGAACATCGATTATGTTTCTTATTCCTCTTACGACGCCGAGGACCTGAGCACGGCGAATCTGTATTCCACTTTGGACTACATTCATTCGCATATTCCGACCAACAAAATGGGGGCCGTGCCCGAACCGCGCATGTGGATTGGCGAGTACGGGCACGGCAATCGATCCAACGACGCGCAGGAGCCTTTCAATCGCGCTTATATTCAGCGCCTGCTGAACTGGAATTCCACCGGCCAGGCCCTGCGCTTCATTCTCTATTGGGAAATGTACAGCAATTATAACCCGGGCGGCGGCACCAACTTTTGTCTCGTTGATTATTTGAATCAAAAAACGCCGTCATGGTACCTCCATAATTATTTCTACAATGACGCCCGCCTGCTTGCGGCGCAATTCAAGGAGACGAATGGCCGCCTGCCCACCGATTCGGAGTTTGTCTCGCTGGTGACGCCTTTGCTGAATCAGCCGATCCCGGCGCCGATCAGTCTCGCGCTCACGAACCTGGGGGTGACCTTCACCTCGAGCAATACTGCGGCGGCTTCGGGAACCCTGGCGCAAGGCATTTATGGGGACGATGAAGCGAGTGTGTGGATCCTGTGGGGGCGGCAGGATGGAGGCACGACTTTCGGCTCCTGGGAGAACAGTCATTTTATCGGCGTGAACACGCGCTTTAATCCGGCGATTTATACGGCTTCGCTCGCCAACCTCGCGCCGAACACGAATTATTATTTTCGATTCTTCGCCATCAACGCCCACGGTTCCGTTTGGGCCCCGAGTTCCTCGCAGTTCAGCACCAGCCTCCTGAACCCGTCCGATTTCGGTTCGCGGTTGAAGATTTCGTTCCCAGGATACAATCGTGCGGAAACGCTTTTTGATTTTCCCATGCTGGTGAATCTGAGCACGAATCTGCCCGGGTTTTCCTACGCGCAATTCGCTTCACCGGCCGGCGGCGATTTGCGCTTCACGGACGCGAGCGGTTTGGCGCCGATTCCGCACGAGATTGACGAGTGGAACACCAATGGCACCTCGATCGTGTGGGTGAACGTGCCGGCGTTATCCGCCGCGAATAATTTCATTTGGGCCTATTGGGGAAATCCGGCCGCTACGAATCCGCCCGCGTGGACCACAAACGGCGCAGTCTGGCCGAATCACGATTTGGTGTGGCACTTGAAGGAGACAACGTTGCCGTTCGCAGATAGCACGGGGCAGCATCCGGCGTTGGCCGGCACGGCGCCCGCTTCGACCAGCGGCAAAATCGGCCGCGGTTCGTTGTTCAACGGCACCTCGCAATATCTCGATGGCGGGCCGATGGATGTCGGCGCCGCATTTACATTGTCAGCCTGGGTGAAAGTGGATCCCTCGGCGAGCAGCATCCAAACCATCTGGGCCAACAAGCCCGGCGGCTGGAACTCCGCCGGTTTCGCTTTGTATGTGAACACTTACCAAACCAGCGACCAGCGCCTGATTCTCGAAACCGGCGACGGCGTCAACGGCATCAATGCCTCGACCGTTCCCAACGTGGTCACTCCCGGCCAGTGGCATCGCGTCACGGCGGTAGTGGACAAGACTGGCGGCGCGGCGCGTCTCTACGTGGACGGCACGGATTACACGCAGGCCTCGAACATCGACAGCGCTCTTCCAACCCAGGCGGGAATCAACCTCGGCCGCTTTACGAACAGCTCGTTGTACTTCAAGGGCGCGATGGACGAAGTACGCATTGAAGCCGGCCAGCGCTCATCGAATTGGGTTTGGGCGGCCTGGATGAATGTCGTGTCGAATACGAGCCTGGCGAATTACACCGCTGTCACGCAGGCCGTGCCGGCGTTATCCATCGGCGGTGCGACCGGTGGCGGCACCGTGCTGACCTGGCCGGCCAGCGGCGTCGGCTTCTCGCTTTATACAGCAACGAACCTGACCGCGCCCGTCAATTGGATGCTGGCCACCAACCAGCCGGTACTCAGCAACAGCCAATGGCAAATTACCCTGCCGCAGGATGGCAGCGTGTCCCGTTACTATCGTTTGCAATCGCAATGAGCGCGAATTATTGGAACGCCATCATCCCCAAATCTCCGCAGCAATTTTTCAAAAGCATTCTTGTGGTCGCTCTGCTGGCGATCGCGGTGGTTTGCCTGAGCAGGGCAACGACGTCGGCCACTCCGAACAACGCCGCCCTATGGCGTCCGAGGTTTGCGACGCCGGCGATTGTCGCGCTGGACAGCGCCGCGAACCGGGAATTCACCGCCGAAGTCAACGCTTCGCCCGCGGCAAATCGCTGGCGGGCGGCGCTGACGAATGATTTGAGGAGCTGGCCATGCCAGGTTGTCTCCGCCACCTACGCGAAAATAAACCGGGACACCGAACCGGGCTGGCAAATCAAAATCCGCGTGCCGGCGGACATATCGCCGGAACTGTTCGATCTCATGGTGTCGTCGAGCGAAATCGTGAGCGCGCAAAACCAATGTGTGAGCGTGTCGCCCGCCTTCGCCACGAATTTTTACGTGCTGCACGTTTCAGACGAGCAAATCGTGAATCAATATCACACGGACCCTTCCGGCCAGTATTACAAAATGGTCGGCACCTGGGAGGAAATGAAATGGATGCAGGAGCCGGTCAACCTCATCAACCCGCGCTTCGTCGTCGTGACCGGCGACCAGATTGATTTTAACGGCGCGCTGGACGGCTGGAACAACTGGGCGAACTGGGGATTCACGCCCAAGGGAAAGAAAACATTCTCGGTAGAGGAAACCATGAAATTGGAAAGCCGGTTGAGCGATATGTACAAGGATTGCCACATGGGTTATCACGTGCCTTACGTTGAAACTCCGGGAAACCATGATGTGACACCGCCGGGAAAACTGCTGATGGGATCGACCATCGATTGGTTTCCAATCTCCTCGCGTTTCTACGAAACGAATTTCGGTCAGCGCACCTATTCTTTTCGGATGGGCGATTTTTATGTGCTGATGCACGACTGGAGCGATGCCGGACTCAGGGACTGGGCAACGAAGGATTATGACGCCGCGCTAAACGATCCCGGCGTTAAGTATCGCCTGATCGGACAACATTTCCATGCGAAGTGGGACGGAGCGAAGACCGGCAACGCCGCTTTCATGCCTTCGACCTGCGACCTGATGTTGATTGGTCACGGCCACGTGGAAAAGACCATCCAGACCTCGCCATTTTATATTTATGAGGACGGCGCCACGTTCAAATACGGCGTCACCGGCTTTTTCAATTTCCGGCGCGCCTCCGATGGCTGGACCTGCGACCAAACCGCCGCGCCGCGCAATTATGACACTGATGTCTGGCGATTATTCACCGACAATGGCGCGGTGAAAAATGTTTGCACCGACCAGCCGGATTCGCGGAACATCACGGCGACGTCGGTCACGATTACCAACGACTTGCCGCAAAATTTTTATGACGGGCGCGTGCGTTTTGTCTTGCCGAAAGGCGTTTATCGATCGGTAAAGAATGGAGAAATCCTTTCGGAATATGACTCCGACGATAAATCCAAGACCGCCGTCCTGGTCCGCGTCAATATTCCTGCCAAAGACAATGTTACGGTGAGTGTTTCCGGGGGCGGGCTGGCAAGGGCGGATTAAGCAGAGACATAGCCGCGAAAGAACGCAAAGAACGCAAAAGGGAAAATTCCTTTGCGATCTTTGGGTTGTTTTGCGGCCAGCCGGCGGCTACAGAATTTTTGAACATGAAAATAAGAACCATATCGCGCAGTCTTCTGTTGGGTTTCGTCACGAGCGTTGCTCTCAACATTTCAAATTCACGGGCGGAGGTGCCGGGCGAATTTCGTCCCAAGCCAGTCGAGTTTCCGGCCGAGAACGCCGGCGCGAAAGGCACCAATGTCCAACCGGTGGCGGAGTATCCGCACTCGCACGCCCCGCTCGTCAACACCGCCACGCGCAAACCCAAGCTCGCGCATCCGGGCGAGCCGATGACTCGCGGCGATGAACTTGTTTTCAATGCCGGTTGGGAACTCATCGAAGCGCCGCGACTCAAGAACGCCGATGGCAGCGCGATCTCAAAACCGGGCCTCGACACGGCCGATTGGTATGACGCGACCGTGCCGGGAACCGTCCTGACGACGTTAGTGGACGAGGGCGTTTATCCCGATCCGTATTATGGACTGAACAACCTGCTGATTCCCGAGTCTTTGAATAAGCAGGATTATTGGTATCGCACCGAGTTCACCGTGCCGAAAAAGTTTTCGGGCCGAAAACTCGCGCTGCAATTCAACGGCATTAATTACTACGCCGAAATCTGGTTTAACGGCGAATACCTGGGCCACATCACCGGGGCGTTTATGCGCGGTGATTTCGATGTTACGAAGCTCGCAAAGGCCGGCGGGAAAAATGTGCTCGCCGTGATGATCGTGCCGCCGCCCGACCCGGGCATTCCCAGCGAGCAATCCATCGCTTACGGCCCCGGCGACAACGGCGGCAAGCTATGCCTCGACGGCCCCACGTTTGAATGCACCGAAGGCTGGGACTGGATTCCGGGAGTTCGGGACCGTGACACCGGCATCTGGCAGGATGTCATTCTTCGCGCCAGCGGCCCGGTCACGATTGGCGATCCGCAGGTGATCACCAAATTGCCATTGCCCGACACGTCGAGCGCCGATGTGAGCGTCGAAACGGAACTGAAGAATACTTCCGACTCCGATCAGCGCGGCGTTTTGCGCGGGGAATTTGAAGGCGTGAAATTCGAACAAACAGTTGCGCTGAAGGCCAGTGAAACCAAGACCGTGGCGTTCACGCCGGCGGATTTCAAACAATTGACCGTTCAACATCCCCGTTTGTGGTGGCCGAACGGCTACGGCAAACAGGAACTTTACCATTTGCGGCTTCGTTTCGTGACGGTGGATAAACAGGAATCGGATTCCGCCGCGACCCGTTTCGGTATCCGTGAAATGAGTTATGAATTCGAGGTGAAAGAACCCGGCGGCTCCCGCGAGCGCGTCGAGTTTACGCCAACCGAGGCGCGCAAATCGGCGGGCGGGATTATTGATAACCGCCGCGATACAATGGTCTGGGGCTTGGAGAACAAACCCAAACGCGATGCGGCGGTCATCGCTGCCGGCGGCACGCCCTCCAAGAACCCGTTCTGGTGGGGGCAACAGCAGGAAACCATCGTGGGCTTGTGGCCGGGCGCCGAGCATTCTCCGGCTCTGCGTCCCGTCGAGGATAAAAAGATGGGGCCGTATCTCGTCATCAAGGTCAACGGCGTCCGGATTGAATGCCTCGGCGGCGATTGGGGCATGGACGACGCGATGAAGCGCGTTTCTCGCGAGCGGCTCGAGCCATACATCCGCATGACGCATGATGCCCACATGAACATGATCCTGAATTGGGCCGGCCAGAGCACGTCCGAGGCGCTCTATGATTTATGCGATGAATATGGAATCCTGGTTTGGAATGATTTCTGGCGGAACACGGAGGCCTTCGATTATGCGCCGGTGGATTTCGAACTCTTCGCCCAAAATGCTGCCGATTGCGTGAAGCGTTTCCGCAATCACCCGAGCATCGCCGTTTGGTGCTCGGGCAACGAAGGCGTTTGCCCCCAGCCGCTGCACGATAAACTCAACGAGGTCATTTATAGTCTCGATGGCACCCGTTATTTCCAGCCGAACTCGCGCCTCATCAACATGCGCAACAGTGGTCCGTGGTCGAATCAGCCACTGGAAAAATATTTCCATGACCTGAACCAGGGCTTCAGCACTGAAATCGGCGCGAGCTCGATTCCCTCGGCGGACGAAATGCGCTCGTTCATCCCGGCGGCCGATTTGTGGCCGTACAGCGACCTGTGGGCCTATCACGATTTGCACGCCAAAGGCGCCGGCGATCACATATCGACTTTTGCGCGAATTACCGCGCGCTACGGCGAGCCGACTGGGCTTGAAGACCTTTGCCGCAAAGCCCAGATGTTGAATTTCGAAACCTTCCGCGCGATCTACGAAGGGTTCAACAGCCGCATGTGGAACGATTGCAGCGGCGTGGTTGTCTGGATGAGCCAGCCTTCCTGGCCGAGCCTCGTCTGGCAATTTTATTCCTGGGACTATGACCCGAACGCCTCGATCTTCGGCGCGAAATCGGGCGCGGAGCCGGTGCACATCCAGATGAACATCCCCGATTGCAAAATCGCGGTGGTGAATCACCGCACGGAACCGCTCACCGACGTCACGGCCTCCGCCACGATTTATGATTTGTCCGGCCACGAAGAATTGAACCATGAAACCGTTCTGACTGCGGCGGCAAATACCTGTTCGGATGCGTTCACGCTGGATTGGCCCGCAACCGGCGCGCACCTGGTGCGGTTGGAATTGCGCGACAACAAAGGACACTTGCTCTCGGAGAATTTTTATTGGCACGCCCGCGACGAGCATCAATTGCAGGAATTGAATGCGATGCCAAAAGTGGCGTTGACCGGCAAGACGCACTTCAGATACGCCGGCAGCGGCATGGTCGTGGAGGCCAAGGTTTCCAATCCGGGCAAAGTCCCGGCGCTGGCAATTCGGTTGACGTTGCGCGACGCGAAGAGCGGCGAGCGCATTTTGCCCGCCTATTATGACGACAATTATATTTCGCTGCTGCCGGGCGAATCGCGAACGGTGCGAATCGAGACGCGCAGTTCCGTCAAAGCCGTGCGCGTGACCGCCGACGGTTGGAACATTGAGCCGGGAAAGCTGGATTGAGCTTTTCCTGATCACCGATCTCGCAGAGCTATGCTCTGCGCTCCTTCAGCGGTAATGCACGAGCACGCGCAGGCGCATCGCTTTGAAGCCGCCCGCGTTTGCCGCAAAGGTCCAATCGGGGTTTTTGACCGGTTGATTCCCGATGCCGACGTCGGCGTGTTCGCCTTCGCGCCAATGATTGATCGCAAATAACGTCTGTCGCGCGTCGTGGTTATGAACCTGCATTGAGCCGTAACCGTCGGCGGGCTCGGCCGGTTGATCACCGAAATCAAACACGTCCCCGGAAGCGTTGGGCACATTGCCGGTGTTCGCCTGACCGTAATTGTTTGGCCAGAACTCAATGTTGCCGCCGGCGAGGTGGCTCCCGGTCACAATTCCTTTCACGTTGGAAAAAACATCCAGGTTGGCGACGTTCTGTTGAAAATAAATGCCGGAACCGAACACCGGCACGCCTATTTTGGAGGCATCATCCGTGAATGCATCCATGGAAACGTAGAGATCTTTCGTGTTCCAATCGGCATCGCTCAATTCCACAAAATACGCGACGCGATCGAAGGGGCGATTAATTTTCTGATGATTATCTACGTCGTATTGAATAGCCGAGCCGAGCCTGGTGAGGTCGAGATCGTAAACCACCTGGTAATCCTTGGCTTCCGGGACGTTCATGCCGAGCCAATCGCGCTTCGGCACGTTTCCCGCGCGGAATGCGCCCGCGGGCAGTCCTTCCGCATTCATGAGGTTGGGCTCGGCGAGGCCGCTCCAGGCATAGCGCATGGCCACCGGATGTTTCACGCCCGGAGCCGAAAGAATCACAGTGTCTCCCTCAATGCGCGCGTTGGCCTTCACGAAGCCGCCTTCGTCCGCGTCAATAATTTCAAACCAATCGAGCGGCTTGCCATCGCGGCTGGTGAGCCAGCCCGCCGCGTTATCGAATTGAACACGGAGCGTTTCCGCGTCCGTGGTCATCGATTTGAACGTCGGCCCGCTGAACACCAGTTTTTTTTGGCCGTAAGTTTTAGCCAGCGCCAACAGCGCGAGCCGATGTCCGACGTCCTGCTTGTTGGTGGGATGAATGTCTTTGAGATTGCCGATGTCGTTTACCACCGCCATCCCGGCATTGGGGATGGTTTGGGCGGCGACGGTTTGGGCCTCCCAAAGTTCGGCAAGTTTCTCCGGATTATCGCCGTAATTGTAGGGCGCGATCTGGACGAAGTAGAATGGAAAATCGCCTTCGTGCCAGCGCTCGCGCCAGCCGCTCACCAACGCTTTCATTCGGTCGGCATACCGCATGCCTTCGGATTCGTTCGCTTCGCCCTGGTACCAAATGGCCCCGCGTAGAGCGAATGGTTCGAGCGGATGAATCATGCCGTTGTAAAGTGCGGTCGCATTTTGCACATCGTGCGGCGCGAGCAATTCGGAAGGATAGGTTGGAGCCGCCGGAACCAATTCTTTCGCGGTCATGGCCTGGCGCGCGGCCTGGATCCATTGCTCGTACTGGTCCAGGGTTTGTTGCAACCGTTGCTGGTGCAATTCCGTTCCGGGCGCGCCCATTTGCAAACGCTCATACTCCTGTTTCAATGCCGGCACGGCGGCGAAACCTTCCGGCGGGGTCCACGACTCGATGCGCGTGCCACC
>DASXHY010000672.1:0-3864 GCA_036488095.1 Verrucomicrobiia bacterium
GGGGGAGGACTCACCAATTCCGTGCCAACTCCTCAACTCTCGACCTTTCCGCGCAGATGCACCCATGGAAAGCAAATTGCGCCAAAAGCACTTTGACGGGCTCTTTATTTTGGGTATGATTTGATGCGAAAATGAGTTTCAGGTTCTCCATTTTGGGTATTTGCCGCGCCGGCATTGCGGGACTCCTTTGCGTGGCGTCGGTGGCCCTCGCGCGCGGCCAGGGTTCGCAGTCGCAATCCATCGAAATCGTGCCGTTGAGCGGCGCGACACCCGATACAAATCTCGACCATTTGCAACCGGCCCGGACGAAAAATTTTGAAAACGTGGGTCCGCGTGTGCCGCATTCAATCCAGTTCGAGGCGCCGTCAACGGCAGTGCTGCCTCCTCCCCCCCGGCAAAATTCCACCCCCACCGAGCGCGACAAGGAATTGCTCGACCGCCGGAAAAATTGGGTTTTCATGACAACGGACGACATGATGGGCCAGGCGGAAACAGATTTGAGCGGCGGCGATAGAATTGACGACAACAGGAAATCGACTACAGCAATGGAGCGTTACTTCCAGCATTTAAATGATGCGGGCCGGCCCGTGGCGACAAACCAATTTTCCAGGGTGGACTCGGATCCCTGGATGAGGGCGACCAATTCCATAACGACCGACGACACACGCTCCGGCGACGGCTTTTTTAACACCATGGATCCCGGAACGTTTCAGCCGAATCGCGCGAGCGGTTTTTCAGATATTTTTAGTTCAAGTCCGAGCGCCGACACGCGCGAGCCAAGCCCCGAAACGGTTCGTTTGCAGCAGGAACAAAAAGAACACATCGAAAGTTTCAAACAACTTTGGGACATCGACCAACCGCCCGCCCCCGCTCCCACCGCCTCCGTGCCCGTCCCGGTGCCGAGCAGTTCCGGGTCGGTATTCGGCACGCCCTTGGGAAGCAGCGGTCAGCCATCCCTGAATACGTTCAACACGTCACTGGGCGGCCTGTCCGGCCAGGCGCCGCCACCGCCAACGCCCACCATCAATTCGAGCCGCAGCATCCAGCCGCCCCACGCCGATTTCGCCCCTCCGCAGAGACCTTTTTGAACGACGTCGTGCGGAATTTATTCCCAACGCAGGACTTGAACCGTCGTCCCCGCGGGCAACGTCATATTCGGCGGCACGTCAACCAATCCCTCAGCCAATGCGAGCGAACTGAGAACGTGCGATGCCTGGGTGCCGGCGGAACGAACTTTTCCTTCGCCGTCCACCGCAACACGCACGAAATGCCGCCGCTTGCCCGGATTGGAGATCGGCTCCACCAGAATGCCTGCCGATGCCGCAAGCCCCACCCGCGCGGCTCCCTGCCAGCGCAGCAATGCCGGCCTGGCGAGCAACAGAAACGTGACAAACGCCGAGACCGGATTTCCGGGCAGACCGAACAGGAGCTTTTCGCCGTGACGGCCGAACACAAACGGACGGCCAGGCTTGATCTCCACTTTCCAAAACTGCAAATGCCCGCCCAGTTCCTCAAACACGCTCTTCACAAAATCCATCTCACCCACCGAAACGCCGCCGCACGTGATGACTACGTCGCACTCAGCCAGCGCGCGAGAGAGCGCCGCGCGCGTCGCCTCCGCGTCATCGGGAACAATGGGGAAAATTTTTGGAAGCCCGCCCACGCCACCAATCAACGGCGCCAGCGCGGCACGATTGCTTTCGTAAATCTGGCCGGGCGCGAGTGCGGCACCGGCTTCTTTCAATTCGGAACCGGTGGCGAGAACGGCGACGGACGGACGACGCCCCACTGTCACTTGCGCCACCCCGCTTGCGGCCAGCAACGCCATTTGCGCCGCGCCCAAAATTTCGCCCGGCCGGGCGATTACGGCGTCACGTTTAATGTCTTCGCCGCGAAACCGGATATTCTCCCACGGCTTGGCCGAGTCGAGAAACAACACCTCGCGCGGGCGGTTCGCGTCCACTTTAGTGTCTTCCTGCATCACCACCGCATCCGCGCCCGCAGGCAACATCGAACCGGTGAAAATGCGAATGCATTGGCCGGCGGAAAGCTCGCCGCCAAACGTCTCGCCGGCCGCAATTTTCCCAGCGAGCACCAATGAAATCGGGTTCCGCGAATTCGCAGAGGCAATGTCTCCGGCGCGGACGGCGTAGCCGTCCATCGAGGAATTGTCGAAAGGCGGCAGGTCCGTTTGCGTCAGGATTTTTTCGGCAACGACGCGCCGATGCGCCTCGGCCAGCGGCACCAGTTCACTTTTCGGCGCTGGAATCGAGGCGAGAATTTTTTCAAGCGCCTGTTCGAGTTCGAGCATGCCTGGGAGTGTCGAGTGTCGTGAGGCGGGTGTCGAGAGAGAACCTTGTAGCAGCCGACGTGAGGAGGCTCACACTATTTCCGCAGCAAAGTCAGAGCCTCCTCACGTCGGCTGCTACAGGCTCAAATGCTTAATGTGCGGCCGTCAGCATGAGCACTTGCTCCAGGGTCGAGACGCCGTCGCGCACGCGATCGAGAGCGACCATGCGCAGGGTTTTCATTCCCTGGCCAATGGCCACCTTGCTCAATTCCCGCGTGTTCGCGCGGCCAATGATGAGCTTGCGAATTTCGTCGGTGATCGTCATCGCCTCGATGATAGCCAAGCGGCCGGCGTACCCGGAATTTTTGCAACGTTCGCAACCGCGGCCGCGATAAAATGTCACACCCTCGAAAACCGCCGGGTCGATGTTCAAATCACGGTACATTTTTTCCGGATACTCAACCGGCTCCTTGCAATGCGAACAAATCTTCCGCATGAGCCGTTGCGCGCACGCCAGGATGACCGATGAGGAAATCAAAAAGGGCGCGATGCCCATGTCGTCCATGCGCGCGACCGCGCCCGGGGCATCATTACAGTGCATCGTGCTCAACACCTGGTGACCCGTGAGCGCTGCTTCGACCGCGATTTCGGCGGTTTCCGTATCGCGAATTTCCCCGATCATCACGATGTCCGGGTCCTGGCGCAGGATCGAGCGAAGCGCGGCCGCAAACGACAGACCGATTTCTTTTTTGACGGGCACCTGATTGATGCCGGGAATCTGGAATTCGACCGGGTCCTCGACCGTGACGATGTTGTAAACCGGACTGTTCAGTTCGTTGAGCGCGGAATAAAGAGTCGTGGTCTTGCCGGAACCGGTCGGCCCGGTCACCAGGATCAACCCGTGTGGCGCGTCCACCGCCGATTTGACCTGATGGAACGTGTCCGGATCCAGGCCGAGCTTGTCGAGACTGGCGGAAAGATTTCCCTTATCGAGCACGCGCAACACAATTTTTTCGCCGTGTACCGTCGGGAGAATCGAAACGCGCAAATCGTAGTCCTTGCCGCCGACGCGCAACCTCATGCGTCCGTCCTGCGGCAAGCGCCGCTCGGCGATGTCCAGGCTGCTCATGATTTTGAGTCGCGACGCCAGCGCGAGCTGCATTTGCTTCGGTGGCGGCGTCGCGTCGGCCAGCACGCCGTCCACCCGGTAACGCAACTTCATTCCCTTTTCGAACGGCTCAACGTGAATATCGCTCGCTCGGTCCTTGATGGCTTGCACGAGAATCAGGTTCGCGAGCTTGATGACCGGCGCTTCCTCGCTCGAAGCCGCCAATTGGTCGAGGTTGACTTCCTCCAACGACTCCTTGGAAATCTCAATATTCTCGTCGCCTGCCTGTTCGTTTTCGGCGGTCTGCTTTTTCTTCGCGTCCTCGATGATGTCTTCCATGCTCCCGCTTTTGGCGGCATCGATATGATTCAGCTTCTCGATGATCGCTTTTTCCGAAGCGATGAGCGGGGCAACTTCCAGGCGAGTAATGCGTTTAACGTCATCCAGGGCCAGCACGTTGAGCGGG
>DASXHY010000693.1:0-3085 GCA_036488095.1 Verrucomicrobiia bacterium
CACGCTGGACGTCGTCTCGACGGATCAGCACACCGTCAAGCCATGGTTCAACGGCAAGATAGATTTCGCACCGCCGATCAAGGATCTCGCGCCGCAGGAATTTCCGTTAATTGGCGGCCGGCTGGATTACGTCGATGGCCGCACCGCCGCTGCGCTGGTTTATCAACGCCACAAACACGTCATCAACCTTTTCATCTGGCCCGCAAACGAAAAAGCCTCCAAGGCCGCCGCGCTCAAACCAATCCAGGGCTTTAACGTAATTCATTGGTCAGATGGGCAAATGAGCTTTTGGGCAGTGTCGGATTTGAACGCCAGCGAGCTTATGGAATTTGTTCAGGATTTTGCCGGTGGGAAAATGGTCGGCCAGTAATGTGACCGGAGCGCGGAGCATTGCTCCGCGCGAACACCGTGAATCGCGCAGAGCAATGCTCTGCGCTCCACTTCTTGTAACTTGACTCCGCGCTTCAGCCGTAGGAGGATGGACCGTCAGCAAAGAGCCGCTCCGCATGAACACGAGACGTATGTCTTCACCTCGCCAATGCGCAAATCCCGCAACAACTTTTTCTATAGGCTAAAGGCTTTAATCCCTCTCATCCTCCTGCTGGCCGGCGCGAATCGTGTTTGCGCAATCATTGACTCGAACACGAACGGCATGAGCGATGTGTGGGAACAAATCTATGGCGCGGTCGGCATCGACCCCAACGCCGATTCAGACGGCGACGGATTCCCGAACATTCTCGAAAGCATCGCGGGGACAAATCCCTTTGATTCCACATCTTATCCGCAGTTTGCCGGCGTGGCGCTTTCCGGCACGAACCTCGTCATGAACGTGCCGGCGGCGGCGGGGAAAATGTATCAATTGCAAAGTTGCACGTCGCTGGGTGGGGGGCTGCCGGTGTGGGTGAACGAAACCAACGTCATCGCGCAGCCGGGCGTGACCACTCTGAGCTTTCCCGCGCCCACCGACCTCGCCGGGAAATTTTTCCGCGTGGTCATCTCGGACGCGAACAGCCAGGGCGACGGTCTGACGGATTGGGAGGCGTACAAGTTGGGCTTGGATCCGCTGAACCTGAACAGCAACGGACATCAGGATAGCAATGGCCAGCCCATCTCCGATTATCAATACGCGGTTAGCATGATGGCGACGCAAAATGTGGTGAGCATCGTGGCCAACGATTCCACCACGGTGCAGCCGGATGCCGGGCAATCGCCGACGGACCTCGGGCAATTTACTGTTTCTCGCAGCGGTTTCGGCCTGGATCTGATCGTCGTGAACGTAGGGCATGGCGGTCCGGGCGCCGGTTTCGCGGTCCCCACGGTGGATTACGTCAACAACCTTCCGATCTCGGTCACGTTGCCGCCCGGCACACTTTCAAAAACCATTTCCGTGACGCCATTGGCGAATACGAATCTGCAAGTGCCGGTCATCACGCAATTGAATTTATTGCCGGGCACGGGCTATTCGGTCGGCGCGCCCAATACCGCGAGCGTAGTAATTTATCCATCTCCAACCGCGTCCGGCCTGGGGTTGACCGGCAATTATTACACCAACGCCAGCACTAATTACCTGAGCATCACGAATTTCAATTCCACGAATTTATTTCTCACGCGAGTTGATCCAGCCGTTGATTTTAATTGGACCAATGGCACCTCTCCCAATTTGAGCAACGGGGTTTATTGCGTGCGTTGGACCGGGCAAATCGAGCCGCAGTATTCCGAGACCTACGTCTTTGACGTGAATTCCGATGACGGCGCGAAGCTTTGGGTGAACGACCAGTTGCTGATCGATAAGTGGGTTAGCCAGGGCGCAACAGATTGGACCAACGCCATCGCGCTGCAGGCCAATACACGTTACAACATCAAACTGGAATATTTGCAGACGGGCGGCAAGGCGCAGGCGCATTTGTCGTGGTACAGCTCGAGCCAGCCGAAGCAAGTCATCCCCTCGAATCGCCTCTATCCGACGAACGGCGTCAACAACAGCAGCTCGAATGCGCCCTCGGTGGTCACGAGCGCGCTGACGGCGTTCGGGTTCGTGGGGCAACCGTTCAGCTTCACGGTCACCGGCGCGAATACGCCGCTTGGTTTCACCGCCACGAACCTGCCGCCGGGCTTGAGCTTCAATATAACCAATGGCGCCATCACCGGCGTTCCTCTGCTGGCAGGCAGCTATTCTGTGCCGTTGACCGCGAGCAATTCAGTGGGCGTGGGCGCGTCGGCGCTCAACATTACAATTTTCAATACCGGCAGTTCGGTCGTGCGGGAAGTGTGGACGAACGCGCCGGGCGTGAATATCTCTGACATCCCACTCAACACTCCCGCCAGTTCCATCGGGCCGCTCGGCGGGTTGGAAGGCATCACGGATTTCGGAGACAACTATGGCGAGCGAATTCGGGGCTATTTCACCGCGCCGGTCACGGGCAATTATTATTTCTGGGTGGCGGGCAGCGACTCGGCGCAGGTATGGATTTCGAACAATGGCGAGTCGGTGAACAAAGTTTTGCGCGCCTGGGTCGCGCCCACCAATAATCCCACTTCACCCGGACATAACGGAACAACGACGCGCCAATGGAATGTGCAAGCCTCGCAAAAGTCCGGGTGGCTCTCAATGGTTGCCGGGCAGAAATATTATATCGAAGTCCTGCACAAGGCCGGAGTAGGCGCGAACGACAATTGGTCGGTGGGCTGGCTGCAGGACCCGATGGGCACGAACACCATCCCCGCCGGGGTCACGCCGGGCTATTTGGTTTCGCGCTATTATCCGCCGCTGCCGGTGAACATTCCCGGCACGCTGTATTCGGCGAACATGCTGGCGCTGCCGGGCATCAACAGTGATGCCGTCGGTTCAGCCTCGTTGCGCCTGAGTGCGGACGGCTCGAAGGCGATTTTGAATTACTCGATCAATAATCTCGCCGGCACGCACGTGGACCACATTTATTCGGACCCATATCTCAATTATCCGACGACCTTGTTGTTCGATATCGCCGCCGCGCATCCGCAGCCGGACGGCAGCTATGTCTGGCCAATCAAACCCACCGGCGCGCTCGGGGCGAATGACATTCTCGAAATCATCAACGAGAATAAA
>DASXHY010000008.1:0-2649 GCA_036488095.1 Verrucomicrobiia bacterium
CCAATCCAGAATCAATTCCAGGCTGCCCTGATTGGGGCTGGAAGGAGTCACGTTGGTGACCAGCACCAGGCCTTTTGGATTGAGCCAGTCATAAAACAGCCCGATCAGTTGCTTGCACGTGCGGTCCGAAAGGTAATCGAACAATCCCGCGCAATAAATGAAATCGAATTTCCCATCTCCCGCAAGATTGTCCGAACGCACGGAATTCTTCAGCAATTGATGGACCGAACGCCGCACCAGGTTGATGGAGGTGGTGCGGTTGAATCGCCGCTGCCGTTGCGCCATCGCCTCCGAAGTGTGGCGGAGCGTTTCCTCGTCAAAATCCAACAGAGTAAACTGGGTGCTGTTGCACTGGTCGCTTTCTTCGATGAATTCGCGCACCTCCCACGCGGGGCCGCAGCCCAGGCTCAGAATCCGCGCGATGCGCCCCTCCCGTTTCGCCGCCATCGCCTCTTGAAGCAGCCGATGTTTCAAAATCCGGATCCGATTGCGATGCGCCGCCGCCGATCCCTGGTGCAGCAACCAGACGTTGAATATTTTCGCGAACAGCGAACCGCCCTGGTGCGGATCGCCAATCATCATATTCACCAGCTCGTAATCGCCCGCGTAACCCAGCGGCTTCTCATAGCTGCGATAGGCAAACGGCGCGCACAGGACGATCGGGTGCAGATGGCGTTGGACATAGCTCCGGTAGGCCGGCCGGCTTTCCTCGTCCAGGGCAGCGCTGATCGTTTCAAATTTCTCGAACAGCGTGTCCAGCGTCGAGACGACCGGTTCGCGCAATTCATCGATCGCCGCGCGTTCCAATTCCGCATGGTTCGGCGTCGGCGAAGAACGAATGCCCAGTTCGATTTGTTCCACCCAGACCCGCAAGTCCATCAGGAACGATTGGATGTCGGCCACGGCCACTTTGAACTCCGCCGACACCTTGTAATTCTTTTGCCAGCCGCGGACGAATTCCCCGAACTCCTCCGCCAGCCTGCCGGTCGTCCCTTCCGCGCCAAATTGCACATCGCGCCACGCGGTCGCGCTGAGCGTCACTTCGCAAATCGTGGTCGAGCCGGCGTTAATCACGCTGCGCACAACGGCCTTGCCAAAATAAATCGTCCGCTCGCGCACCATGATCTTGAAATTTTCGATCACCTCCGAAGTGCGCAAAATCAAGGCGGGATTATAAATCTCGAATGCCGCGGCATGACGGCTTAGTCGAATCAGTGTGCCGTGAAGCTCTGTCCCCCCGCTCGTCTGGCCAAGGACCATTGAGTCCTTGGACGCGCCATTGACGCCGTTCGCGCCATTTGAGTTGCCGTTTTGTGTCGCCATTTATCGATAGATTCGGGTTCTGCCAACGCCTGCAAGGCCGCCATGCCTTTGCGACCCCTTGAACCTGTATAACATTTTCCGAGCCAAGCAACAATGCCTAATCGAAGTGTGCGAGCGTGCAGTCTGCGTCCGACAATACTCTGAAGTGAGTGGGTTTCTGGTTGGTAATTCCGCATAAATGCGCGATTACAAACGGGGTATTATCAATGGCCCGGAGCGTAGGCCGCCGGTTTCCTTGCCGTTTCTTGCCCGCCTTGGCACCGGCTTTGCTCGAATTCGCGCAGGGCTGTTGGTGCACACGGGATAGGCGTATTCGCCATTATAAACGGTTTAAAACGCGACGTAGCAGCGGGGCAATTGTCTGGAGATGGGACAACTCGCACGGCGCGCTCGCAACACGCCGCACACTTTCGGTATCAGAACGGAAACAAATAAAAATAAAGCATGAAATCCACTAAATCAGTTTCAAACCTTGCTGCCGGCAACGGCAGACCGGAAACCAGCCGCCCGGTCGCGCCGCTTCACCGCTTTACATTTCTGCTCGGCGCGCTCGCCGTGGGAACGCTGCCAGCCGCCGCGGAAGGATTTCGCAACCCGCCACCCGGCACCTTTGACCTCGGCCGCGCCGGCGGTCGCATTGCGCAAGTGGACGACTCCTCAGCCGTCCAGCAAAACCCAGCCAATCTCGTGGATCTCCTCGCGCCGGAAATTCAATTCACACCAACCATCGTTTATATCAGCGCCGATTATCATTCGCCCACGGGAGAAGCCGCGAGCACGAAAAATCCCTGGAAGTTTCTGCCGAACTTGTTCGCCACCATGCCGCTTTATAACGGGAAACTCGCGCTCGGCCTGGGAGTCACCGTGCCGTACGGCCTGGGCGCTGATTGGAAAACGGACACGAGCGCTTTCTCGCGTCCCGCCGGCGCCTGGCGGTATCAGTCGCCTTACGTGGCAGAACTTCAGACCTTCAATTTCAATCCCGCCGTCGGCCTCAAAGTAAACGACCACCTCAGCCTCGGCGCGGGACTGGACGTCATGTATTCCAGCGTCACGTTGAAACAGTTGTATCCCTGGTTCATGAGCACCCAGAATCTGGCGAGCCCGGACGGCCACGTGCGCGCGCGGGCGGACGGCATCGGCGCCGGCGCCAATTTCGCCGCGACTATTCACGTCACCGAACACCAGCGTTTTGCCCTCACGCTGCGCACGCCCATCCGGGTGGATTATAGCGGCCACTTTCAAGTCGACAATTTTCCGCTGGGCGGAAACCTTCGGGACAAACTCGAAACGAGCATCAAATTCCCCACCATTTTTTCGGCGGGA
>DASXHY010000021.1:0-3308 GCA_036488095.1 Verrucomicrobiia bacterium
TGGGCGTGGATGAAAGCGGCAAGGGCGATTTTTTTGGGCCGTTGTGCATCGCGGGCGTTTATGTGAATGGGACCATGATCGAGAAGTGGAAGGAGGCCGGGATTCGGGATTCCAAAAATATTGGGAGCGATAAACGGATCAAAGAACTGGCGGAACTGATTAAGGACACGCCGGGTTGTGTGTCATCGGTCGTTCCTATTGGAAATGAGCGCTACAATTCGCTCTACCAGAAGATGCGGAGCGTCAACACCATGCTCGCGTGGGGCCACGCGCGGGTGATTGAGAATTTAATGGGGCTGAAGCACCGTATGAATCCGATTCCGGTGCGGGCCATCAGCGATCAGTTTGCTTCGAGCAAGGATGTCGTTGGAAAAGCGCTTATGTCTCTCGGGCGGGAAATCGAATTGGTGCAGAAGTATCGGGCGGAGGAGGATTTGGCGGTGGCGGCGGCGTCGATTTTGGCGCGGCACGAGTTTGTGACGCGGTTGGGCGCGTTGGAAAAGCAATTTGGAATGGTCTTGCCGCGGGGGGCATCGGCGGCGGTGGATGCGGCGGCGAAGGAATTTATTGTCAAACACGGAGTGGAAAACCTGCCAAAAGTGGCTAAAATGCACTTCCGGACGGCGTTGCGGGCGCAGGGTTTGCCGGAGCCGCCGAAGGTGGAATGGCGGCGTCGGAGCACTCCGGCGTCTGGGGTTGATAACAGTTAAAAATTATTTGTAAAACCCGTTGACAGGTACGGATTTGTTCCTTATTTTCCACAAGTCCGTTTGGGCCGTAAATAACGAAAAAAACGTCAGCCCTTAGCTTTTTTGAAGGAAAAGGCAGGGGCGATGGTTTTTTGTCGTTTGTAGGTATCAGGATTAAGTTTCGGATTTGACCGGGCGCCCATGTAGCTCAGTTGGTAGAGCACATCCTTGGTAAGGATGAGGTCATCAGTTCGATCCTGATCATGGGCTCCAGCCTTCGCTCGACGCGAGAGTCAGAGAGTGAGGCTGCGCGAAACGGCGCGTCGAGCTACGGCTCGGCAAGCCAGCAGTGGTTCGCTCGATCGAGTGTGAAAGCGTGAGGCTGCGCAGAAAAAAATGCTTCGAGCTACGGCTCGGCAGGCCAGATAAATAGAATTGTAAAAACGAAGTTGTAATAAACAGACAAACTCAACCAGGAGATAGCAATGGCAAAAGAACAATTTCAACGTAATAAACCGCACGTCAACATCGGCACCATCGGCCACATTGACCACGGCAAATCCACCCTGACCGCGGCTCTGGTTGAAGTCCAGGCGAAGAAAGGTCTCGCGACCCCTATTTCCTACGCGGACATCACCAAAGGCGGCACGGTCCGTGACGAGACGAAGACGGTGACGATCGCCGTTTCTCACGTGGAATACCAGAGCGACAAGCGCCATTATGCGCACGTCGATTGCCCTGGCCACGCGGATTACGTCAAGAACATGATTACCGGCGCGGCCCAGATGGACGGCGCGATTCTCGTGGTGGACGCATCGGAAGGCCCGATGCCCCAGACCCGCGAACACATCCTGCTCGCCCGCCAGGTCGGCGTGCCGGCGATTGTGGTGTTCCTGAACAAGGTCGACCTCGTGGACGACAAGGAACTGCTCGACCTCGTCGAGATGGAAGTCCGCGATTTGCTGAGCAAGTATCAATTTCCGGGCGACAAGACGCCGATCGTTCGCGGCAGCGCCAAGAAAGCGCTCGCGCACGAACCCGAAGGCGAAAAGGCCATCCAGGAATTGCTGGACGCAGTGGACGCGTTTGTCCCGCTGCCGACTCGCGAAGTCGACAAGCCGTTTTTGATGTGCGTGGAAGACGTGTTCAACATTGAAGGTCGTGGCACCGTGGTGACCGGCCGTGTGGAACGCGGAGTTCTCAAGAAAAACGAAGAAGTCGAGATCGTTGGTCTGCGCGATACCCGCAAAACTGTAGCGACGGACATCGAAATGTTCCGCAAGCTGTTGGATTCGGCGAACGCTGGCGACAACGTCGGCGTGCTGCTGCGCGGCACCAAGAAGGAAGAAGTCGAACGCGGCATGGTTTTGGCCAAGCCCGGATCGATCACTCCGCACACGAAGTTCAAGGCGGAAGTGTACGTGTTGTCGAAAGAAGAAGGCGGCCGTCATACGCCGTTCTTCACCAACTATCGTCCTCAGTTTTATTTCCGCACATCGGACGTGACGGGCACCGTTGCGCTGCCTACGGGCGTGGAAATGGTGATGCCGGGTGACAATGTCTCGGTGGAAATCGTATTGCAGAAGGCTGTGGCCATGGAAAAGGGCCTGCGTTTCGCGATTCGCGAAGGCGGTCGGACGATTGGCGCCGGTCGAGTGACGGAAATCGTCGCTTAATTGAGCGGAAAGAATTCTGGAGTACGGGGACAAGCGTCCCCGGCTCCTTTTTTGTCGGCGGCAGAGCTGCCGGCCAACGGGTGGTTACGGCGTTAGCTCAATTGGTAGAGTAGCGGTCTCCAAAACCGTTGGTTGGGGGTTCAAGTCCCTCACGCCGTGCCAGCCGAAGAGGCATGGGTTTTTGGATTACTGGATAGATGGATGAATGGGTCGATGGAACGCGGGTGACGCGATCATCCAATAATCCATCAATCTATGAATCCAATCTGTCACTGGAGAGGTGGCAGAGTGGTCTATTGCGGCGGTCTTGAAAACCGCTTCAGGCGAAAGCCTGACGGGGGTTCGAATCCCTCCCTCTCCGCCAGTCTTCGCTCGGAGCGCGGCGGAATGCGAAGACTGCGGCGCGGAACAGTAGGTAGGCGGGCTGATGTTGCGAAACCGGCTGCTCCGAGCTACGACTCGGCAAGCCAGTTAGCGGATCGAACATTGGCGGCGAAATTGCCTGGAGCTGCGGCTCGGCGAGCAATTAAAGAATTTTGTGAATAAGAACCTGACGGCAGTCATAGTTTGGGTCGTGATCATCGGGGCGGCTTTCGCCTTTGCGTGGTGGAAGGGCTATTTGGTCCGGCTATCCAATTACGTGGAGCAGACGCGCGAGGAATTGCGCAAATGCACGTGGCCGACCTGGGACGAACTGAAAGGTTCGACCGTGGTGGTGGCGATTGCGATCGCGTTGCTCGGTGTGTTCTGTGCGGCGGTCGATTTCATTTTTGCTCATTTGGTGCGCTTGATTTCCTAGCGCGCCGCGAAATTATCATGCGAAGCCAGTGGTTTGTCATTCATACGCTCTCGGGCCAGGAACAAAAGGTCAAAGAGAGCATCGAGAAGCGCATCAAGACCGACGAAATGGGCGACTTCATCAAAGAAGTCCTGGTGCCCATGG
>DASXHY010000047.1:0-4643 GCA_036488095.1 Verrucomicrobiia bacterium
TTTTCACATCCCCCCAATGCCCTTCATTCGTCAGACGGCCCAAGTCACTCCAACAGCGTCCGCCACCTCGCCAATTGCTTCGCGACTTCATTCGTGCCGGGTGCGCCGGGGATGTTTCGGCGGGCCATCGCGGTTTTCAAATTGAACACGCCCATGGCGTCGCGGCCGAAATGTTTGTCGATGGATTGCAATTGGGCGACGGTCAATTGATTCAATGGTTTGCCGGATTTTTCGGCCAAGGCCACGACCGCGCCGACGACATGATGCGCTTCGCGGAAGGGCATTCCTTTCCGCACGAGATAATCGGCCAGGTCAGTCGCGAGCAAGGACGGGTCGCTCGCCGCGGATTGGCAGGCGGCGCGGTTTACTTTCGTATTTTTCAGCATCGCGGCGGTGAGGCGCACGGTAGCGCGCACGGTGTCCACGGTGTCGAACAGCCGTTCCTTGTCCTCCTGCAAATCGAGGTTGTAAGTCATCGGCAGGCCCTTTAACAACGTGAGCAGCGCCACCAAATTCCCGATGACCCGCGCGCTCTTGCCGCGCGCGAGTTCGGCGATGTCCGGATTTTTCTTTTGCGGCATCAGCGACGAGCCGGTGGTGTAGGCATCGGCGATTTTGATGAAATTAAATTCCGCACTGGCCCATAGGATCACGTCCTCCGCCAGACGCGAGAGATGCACGGCAACCAGCGCGGCAATGGCGCAGAATTCGACGGCGAAATCGCGGTCACTGACGGCATCCATGGAATTTTGCGAAACTTTCGCTTTGCCTTTGCCATCCACAAAGCCGAGGAGTTTCGCGACCATTTCGCGCTTCAACGGAAGCGTGGAGCCGGCGATGGCGCCGCTGCCAAGCGGGCAGACGTTCACTCGCAGGAAACAATCCTCCAGCCGCGCATAATCGCGATCCAGCATTTCGACGTACGCGAGCAAATGATGCGCGAGGTAAACCGGCTGCGCGCGTTGCAAATGAGTGTAGCCGGGAATCATTACGTCCGAATTTTTTGCGCCCAGTTCGACCAGCGCCTTTTGCAATCCGCGCAGTTCGGACATCAGTTCAAAAATTTCATCCCGCAGCCACATCCGCACGTCGAGCGCCACCTGGTCGTTGCGCGAACGGCCGGTGTGAAGCTTCGCCCCCGCCGGCACGCGCCGCGTGAGCTCCGCCTCGATATTCATGTGGACGTCCTCGAGTTCCGCGCGCCAATGAAATCGGCCCAACTGGATGTCGCGGGCGATGCTGTCAAAGCCTTTGAGAATCGACTTTAGTTCCGCTGAAGTCAGCACGCCGATTTTTTGGAGCATCGTCGCGTGGACCATGGAGCCAAGGATGTCGTGCTTCCAGAGCCGCCAATCGAAAGAGATGGATTCGGTGAACCGCGCGACGTCCGCCGAGGGCCCGTTGGCGAAGCGTCCGCTGCGTGAAACTGGAGAAAGTTTTTTCATGCCGAGCCTGAAATCTGCGTCGGAATTGGGGAAAAGTCACTCTTAAAGGGAACGACGAAAAGCTGGGCAGCGCAACTTGAGAGGCTCTGCCACCGTAACGCAAATTGGCAATCCGCAGATCGTGGATGGTTCCAAAGGGATCTGCAATGATTGCGCCTCGCCGACCGGCAGTCAGCGATACAGCAGGCTGGCAGCCTGCGCTACAAGGTTTCGCCCGAGACGGGCGCTCTCCTTTCTCAATGATGCTTGATAAACACCAGGATAAGCCCCAACAGCACGAAAAATAAGAATACCACGAAAAAAATAAACCGGTTGCGCGCCACGCGTTTCTCGTAGCGCAATGGACGCAGGCCCTGGACACCGCCGGCGGCGAGGTAGTGCACCAGCTTGGGATTATTGGTGGAAGGGCCGCGAAAATGATTGCGAATGCGCCGCAACAGCGCGGGCAAATCGTATTTGCGTACGCCTAATTCGTTGTAATGTTCGGGCGTGGCCGTTTCGGCGCGCGACTTCAAGCGGTCCTGGTCGACCTCTTCGAAAATAGGATCCTGGGGCTTCGTAGTTTCGGGTTTCCGCCGCCGCCAAGGCTTTGGCGGACAGGTCGGGTTTCGAGTTTCGGAGATGGCGCTTCGGGTTCTGGCGCGCGTTGGATTGTTTCGCCATGCGGCATGGCGGTGGATCGCAATTTAGCCGGGGGCGGCGCCTGGTGAAGTTTCGAGTCGAGGTTCTTGATCTGCGCTTCGAGCGCGGCAATCTCCTCATTCAGCGCGCGGGCGCGGTCTGAAATCGGGTCTGGCTTTTTTTTGAACCATGCCATGCAAGGGACTGTTCAACGGCGCGTCAGCAAAATTGCAACGAATACACCCAGCGCTGCGAGGGCAATCAGCGCGAGCGGCCAGGTCAACGCGAGGCCGAGTTTGCACAATTCACCAAAACTGCGGTTGCCACCCGCCAGTGCGTCAGCGGTGGAGGGTTCGGCGGCGGTGGCGCTCGGCGGTTTTTCGCCGGTCAATAAAGGAAATTTCAAGCGCGCCGAATTCCATTCCATCCGCCCGTTTTCGATGGCGGTCAGCGCGCGGGTCAATTCCACGCTGAAGGTTTCCGTGGTCCACGTTTCTTCGCGGACGGATTCGATTTTGGAAAGGACGTCGCGGAAATCGGCGATGGTTTTGGCCATTTGCTCGGCATCGCGGCGCGCGGTGAACTCGGCTTCCTCGAGCAGGCCGAGTCCGCGCGTGAGATTATGCACCATCTCGTGGCGGCCGGTCTGGAATTCCATCTGGCGCCGGCGGGTTTCTTCGAGCGCGGACCGTTCGCGCTCCAACTCCTCCTGGGCGCGTTTCAATTCGAGGAGTTTTTGCTGCGTATCAGCGACGCGGGTATCGACTTCCTCGCGGGTGGGCGCGCGCGAGGAAACGCCGGACGCAGCCTGCGCTTTGCGCGTCTGAAAATCGTCGTCGACAAAATCTGCGGGATCAAAGTCGGACATAAACCGAGTTTAGGCCGCGTGCCGGAAAGTGTAAAGTGGCGTTCTTGGCAAAGAGGGGGTGTGATTTTGAAGCCGCATTTTGAAGGAGTGGGGCGATTTGAAATGACGGTCGAAGCCATCCTCCCGCAACCCGGAGGGTTGTTGGAAATTAGCCGGGGATAACATCCCCGGAACGCGAGCAAAAAATAACTTCGCCCCGGCAGGGGCGACGGAAATTCACCACAAATACCGCTCGTCATATTCCACGCCGGCCAATTTCAAAAACTCCACGTACTCTTCCTGAAATGTCTTCTTGCGATGATGCGGTTCCTGATCGGCAATATACTGTTTCACTTTTTCAAGCACCGACACACTCACCGGTGAAAGCACCGTATCCATCCTGCCATTCGAATTGTTTGTCGCCGATGGTTTCATGCACCCAGGCTGACGAGGCGCGTTTCACATCGCGCATGATGTCAGCAAGGCAGTGGGTTGCGCGAAATCCGATTAACAAATGAACGTGATCCGCCACGCCACCGACCGCTTCGGGAACAACGTCCAGAGTTCGGAGTGCGCCACCGATATAAGCGTGAAAACGCGGGCGCCAATCCGGCGCTATTAGGGGCCGTTGATGTTTAGTTCCGAAAATGACGTGGCAATGAAGACTGAGGTGGGTTGAAGACATGATTTCCAGCGCCCCTCCGGGGCGCATTTGTTTGTGTGACACGTTTACCGGGGATGTTATCCCCGGCTAATTTCCGGCAGCCCTCCGGGCTGCTTTCACGTCGCGATGCAATTCTCGAATTGGCTCAGACGTTTCGGCGCGATTCCCCTTTCATCCCCCATTCGGGCCAGTTTCGCGCAATTCCCGCTGCACGGGTTTCCTTTGACTTCCGTCCGACTGATCGCTTCACTTCCCCAACTGCGGATTTTCGATGAAGGCGTAGCAAAGCATGTGGCAGATGGCCATTTGCGCGTCTTCCACCCGGCCATAATGCGTGTCGTTGATCACGATTACGCGTTTGGCTACTTCGGCCATGCGGCCGCGTTTGGCGCCGACGAGCGCCACGGTTTCGAGGCCATGATTTTTGGCCCATTCGAGCGCCTTGACGCAATTGGGCGAGTTGCCGCTGACGCTGATGCCGAGCGCGATATCGCCCGGCTTGCCGTAATTCTGAAGTTGCCCGACAAAAACTTCCTCGTAGGAATAATCATTCGCGAGCGCGGTCATCCAACTCACATTGTCGTTGAGCGCGACCACGCGAAAACGTTTGCCGACTTTATCGGAGGCGCCTTTGCCGAGGTCCGTCACGAAATGCGAGGAGTTCGCGGCGCTGCCGCCGTTGCCGAAGACAAAAATCTGGCGGTCTTCCGCAAGCGCGCCGCGCAATAACTCAATCAATTGCGCCGTTCCCTCGACAGGAATGGACTCCAGCGCGGCCTTTTGCGCCTTGAGATAATCACTGATCCACTGATTCATGGGTGGAGAATGCAGAATGAAGAAGGCAGAATGAAGAAGAAAATCAGACAAAACCGAAACATTTCTTCATTCTGCCTTCAACTTTCTTCCTTCTAAAAATAGTCCGGTTCGTTGCCGGGTTTCCACTTGATGTTGCAGCCGATGCTAGGCTTTTGGCGGGCGGGAACGGGTTGGCCGCCGAGCACGGAATCGAGGGCCGCGCGCAAATCTTTTCCCGTCACGGGCAAACCGTCGCCCGGGCGGCTGTCAT
>DASXHY010000104.1:0-8065 GCA_036488095.1 Verrucomicrobiia bacterium
CCTCCGCCGCGTCCTTCGCGTTTTGCAACGCCGCTTCGTACTGCCGGCGCTGGCTGATGTCGAGGAAAACACCGTCCGCGCACATCTGTCCGCCGCGCAACCGCGTGCTCAACGCGCGATCATGCAGCCATATCCATTCCCCATCCTTGCGGCGCACGCGATACTCGACGTCGTAATTTTCCTTCCGTGCGAACAGGGCGAGATAAGCGCGGCTGACGCGCTCCGCGTCTTCCGGATGGATCCGATCAAGCCAATGCTTGCCGCCTTGTTCGAGCAATTCGGCGGAACTATAGCCCAGGACTTTCTCGACGTTGCCGCCGATGTAGGTGACTTCACGATTTAAATTTGCCGTCCAGACCACATCCGGGATGTTGTCAATCAGGGAGCGGTATTTTTCCTCGCTGCTGCGCAACGCTTCCTCCGACTGTTTGCGATGGGTGATGTCCTGGATGACCGCCTGGAACTCGAAGGTGTCGCCGTTTTCCGAAAACAACCGGCGAATCCGGTATTGATGCCACACAATGACCTGGTCCGGCGAGCGCAGCCGATGGTCGAACGACACCACCGGTTCTTCTTTCGGCAACGAGTTCACGTAGCTCAAGGGAATGGCGGCGTCTTCTTCAGAAAGTGTCTTGAAAAAGTTTTTGCCCAGCAACTCGCTGGCGGACTTGCCATGAAAACGGCAGAACGCCTCGTTGACAAATACCAGGGTTCCGTCCGGCTTGAAGCGGCAGATCATGTCCGTCTGGTCTTCCACGACTCCGCGAAAACGCTTTTCGTTTTCGGACACCGCCAGTTCCGCTTGCCGGCGCTCAGTCGCGCCTGCGGCCAGCAGGAGGTTCGTGACCGCAATAATTCCAATATAGCTCCCGATCAGCATCAGGCTGTCTCTCTCGGTATGGGTGATAAACGGTCCGGTGCCTTTCAGCAGCGATTCAACCGCCAGGATCGAAACGAGGAGCGTGCCGGCCGTCGCGCCCCGGGGACCAAAGCGCAAGGAGCTCCACACCAAAAATGGAAACGGCAGGTAGGCGAGGGGATAGTTCTGAATTCCTTGCACGAACCAGGAGTTAAACGATAGCAGCGTGCCGCCCACCAGCCCGAGGCCGCAGACGATCGCCTCAAGAATCAGCCGCCGATTCCATCGCCGCGAAGACGGTGACGACCAGGTAATCAGGAGCGGTGCCACGACCAGGGCGGCCAGAGCATTCGGCACCCACCAACTTATGGTATCGGCCGAGAGATCGTCCCACGATGCCTGCCCGGCGTAAATGAGCCCCACCACGTTGAAGGCCGCGTTGACCGTGGTTCCCAGAAAACATGCCAGCGCGATGTAACTCGTCACGTCCCGCGTGCGCTCCATGGAATTGTTGAACCCGCTGATCTGCCGGAGAAGAAAAGTACAAATAATTGCCCCCATTGTGTTTCCGATGGCCGTCCCCAGTGTAAAGAATCCAAGCGGCGTGCCGTTAATGCACGCAAATAGGACAGCGCCCAGAGCCACCCCGGGCCAAAAGCGATAGCCGAAAAGTAGAATCGCCGCGAGGGCAATGCCCGCCGGCGGCCACACCAGAACGGTGCTGCCGGAGAGAAACGTTCCTTGTTTGCCGAGAAGTCCCCCCAGAAAATACAATCCGACCAGCATCACCATTCGCGTGAATGTTGATAACTCCCGCTTCGGCCAGATTTTTTCCAGGTAACCCATACCCGTGGACATAAATTTTAAGCAATTCAACCCCTTCGATGCTGCAACTTATGTGCCATAAGGCCTTGAAAAACCGGCGTTTCTTTTGCACAGAAGGACAGCAATCTGGGGAGACACGGGGAGGTTAGAGGACAGAGGCCGGAGGTCAGAAGGCAGAGCGTAGAGGTCGGATTTCAGACCTCTGACTTCTGGCCTCCGCCTTCCGCTTTCAACTCGCTTTTTCGCCGCCCTCACCCTTGGAACTGCTCGGGCCGTTCTGTTTGGGCCGGGGCGGCCGGGAAATTTCCGGGGCTTTGCTGGCGTGCAGCCAGAACTCGTTAATGAGCCGGCTGAGGCTGGTGAAATCTTCAAAATCGAGCGGTTTCACCAGGAATGAATTGGCGCCCAAACGATAGGCTTCGTTCACGTCACGGATTTCGTCGGAAGACGTGAGCACCAGGACGCGGAGGGCCGACAGGCTGGGCTGTTGCCGGATCCATTGGAGCACCTCAAGTCCGCTCATGCGCGGCATTTTTATATCGAGGAGCATGAGTTCGGGCAGGGGATATTCTTCCCGATTCGAATATTTCCCCTCGCCCTTCAGGTAGGCAATCGCTTCTTGCCCGTTCCAGACCACATGCACTGGATTTGGAATATTCGCCTGGGTGAACGCGTGCCGAATGAGAAGGACGTAATCCTCTTCATCTTCGGCCAGCAAAATAACTGCATGTTCAGGCATATTCGACGCCCATAATATTGAAACTGTAGGCTATGGCAAGCCGGTTAATATGGGGTGAATACCCCAGCTAAGTGGATGATTTAAAGACTTATACCACTTTCAAAGGCTCGAGGAGTGCCGTTGGACTCGCTCATATGGTTTTCTATTTTTCTCGGAGGCCTGAAAGTCTCGGGAGCACGGCTCGCCTTAACCCAGAATTCCACGATGAGTCTGCTCAGATGAGTCAAATCGTGAAAATCCAATGGCTTCACCAGAAACGAGTTTGCGCCCAACTGGTAGGCTTCATTTACGTCCCGAATCTCTTCCGATGAAGTCAATACCAGGACGCGCAGGCTGGACAGCCCCGGCTGCTGCTTGACCCATCTAAGGACTTCCAACCCACTGACCCGGGGCATTTTCAGGTCCAGTAAAATGATATCCGGCAAGGGAAATTCTTCGCGGTTCGAGTATTTGCCCTCCCCTTTCAAATAGGCGATGGCCTCTTCCCCATTCCAAACAACGTGGATGGGGTTCGGGATGTGGGCTCGGTCGAAAACCTGTTTGATCAGATGGACATAATCCTCATCATCTTCTGCCAGCAAAATTATCGGATAGGCATACATAATAAGCGCAAAGCCGAGGATCATAATCGCATTCCAATGCGCCTGCATGGGGTATTTACCCTAGCAGCCCGTTAAAAAAAGTAGCAGCCGACGTGAGTCGGCTCTGACTTTCAACCCAAAATACTGCCCGGGAAATCGCGCACGCCGATCAATTTCCCGCCGGAATAAAGCTCATCGAGGCGGCCGTTTTTCCATCGGCGCGCCCGGTATAACGTCGCAAATGTGAAGTCCGGCGCGGCACCGCCCTGTCCACCCACCAATTCCGCCCCGCGGCGCACGTTGTCCATAAGCCACGCGGGCATGCGCAGGTGATACGGATTGCGCCGCACTTCCTCCACGTGAAACGACAAGGCCGCAAGCAGTTCCGCCACGTCTTCCTCGCTCGACTCCACCATCAGGTTGGGTGCAGCCATTTGCCCCCAGAATTCTGTTTCGATGAGGATGGTTTGAAACGACGCCGGGAGGGTCTTCAACGCGTCCATGACGAGAAAATGCGTCCCAACGTGCGCGCTGTTCCAATCCAGTTCGTGCGGGGCGAAAATCACTCGCGGCTGGTTTTTCGCAAGAGACGCCGCGATGACTTTCACGGCGGCGGCCCAATGTTCTGGATCGCCGGAGCGCGTTTTTGTATTTATTTTTTCCAAACCGTTCGGCGCGGTTTGTTCCAGCCCGAAACCAATCCAGCCGCACGCATTTTTCAATTCCTGCAAGCGCCCCGCCTGCCGTTCCTTGTTGCTGCCCTGCGTCACAGCCACGTTAATCACGCGCATGTCCGCTTCGCGCATTAATCGCAGCGCCATTCCGCCGATGATGCACTCGTCATCCGGGTGCGGCGAAAAAATGAGCGCGACCGGGGCGTCGGGCTTGGGCTCCGGCCTGGGCGGCCGGGGAATTTGCCCGAGTGGAAGAGCTTTTCCTCCCGCCACGAGGCGGGCAAACGATGAGACGAAATCGCGATAAGGATTCATAGCGCGTGTTCAACAATGCTTGGGCCGAAAAGGGTCGCGGTCAGACGCCAATGGTAGGGCGCGTCGCTCCGCGCGCGCCGGATTAATTCCAAGCGAACCTTTCGCCATGGATTTTCCGCGGCACCGTCTCCAACACAACCCCTAATTCGGGGGATTGCTTACCGTATTGCCGATGATAGTCTGGCTGCCATCAAACGGCAGTATTAAACTGCACGGCCATTGATGGAGCGTACCTTGAATTATGAGCGTGGCTGCGTAGCGCAGGCTTTCCAGTCCCGCCGTGGCGGGATTCTGGGGACTTTCCAGTCCCCAGTTGGTGAAGAAAACCGACAACTCAAATTATGCATCTGCAACTCATCGACTGGCTCATCGTGGCGTTCACGCTGCTGGTTTGCTTTGCGCCGGCTCTGTTCTTTGGAAAGCGCGCCGGTAAAAGCACCTCGGAATTTTTCGCCTCTGGCCGCTCCGTGCCCTGGTGGCTCGCCGGCCTTTCGATGGTCGCCACGACTTTCAGCAGTGACACGCCCAATTGGGTCACGCAACAGGTCCGCGAGTACGGCGTCGCCGGCAACTGGCAATGGTGGGCCTTCGTCCTCACCGGCGTTTCCACCGTATTTTTCTTCGCGCGGCTCTGGCGGCGTTCGGGCGTGATGACGGATTTGGAATTCTACGAATTGCGTTACTCCGGCAAGGCGGCGTCGGTTGTGCGTGGCTTTCGCGCGGTTTATCTCGGGCTGTTCTTCAACTGCTTCATCATGGGCATGGTGACGTTGGCTGCGTGCAAGATTGCCAACATTCTTTTTGGCCTGCCGCAATGGCAAACCATTCTCATCTGCGGCGTGCTCAACGTCGTTTTCGCAGCGCACTCGGGCCTATGGGGCGTGTTGGTGATCGATATGGTGCAATTTTTTATCAAGATGACCGCGGTCATCGCCGCCGCTTTTTTCGCGCTCAAAGAAGTCGCCAAACGCAGCGGCCTCGGTGACAGCGCCTTCGCTGGTCTGCATAAATTGGTGTCCACGCTCGGCCCGCAGCAGGTTATTTTGAAAGACGGCGCGCCGGTTTTATCGGCCATTAACGGCCAGGGTCAGCCCATCCTTAACATCCTTCCGAACTTCTCGATGGGCGATTTGGCGTTGATGATTTTTATCATGCCCATCGCGATCGGCTGGTGGGCGAACTGGTATCCGGGCGCGGAACCGGGCGGCGGCAGTTACATCGCCCAGCGCATGCTCGCCTCAAAATCGGAGAAAGATTCGCTGGGCAGCACGCTGTTTTTTAACCTGGCGCATTACGTGTTACGGCCGTGGCCGTGGATCATCACGGCGCTTTGCTCAATCATAATTTTTCCCGAGCTCAAAGACATCCAGGCCGCGTTTCCGGGCGCGGACCCGCGGCTGATCGGGCATGACAGCGCTTTTCCCGCCATGCTGAAATTTCTTCCCGTCGGATTTGTCGGGCTCATGGTCGGCGGATTGATCGCCGCGAATTCCTCCACCATCCTGACGCATTTGAACTGGGGATCGTCCTACCTGGTCCACGATTTCTACCGCCGGTTCATTCAGCCGAGCGCCGGCGAAAAACATTACGTGAACACTGGGCGTCTTTGCACGGTGGCGCTCTACATTATGGCCGCATCGTTGAGCTATGTGCTGACTTCGGCGCAGGACGCCTTTGAAATACTGATTTCCATCGGCGCGGGGACGGGATTGCTTTATTTGCTGCGCTGGTTCTGGTGGCGCATCAATGCCTGGTGCGAAGTCGTGGCCATGGCCAGTTCGTTCGCCATTTCCGTCGTGTTCTTCGTCATGAAAAAAACCGGCCATCCCCTTCCATTTGCCCAAAGCGTCCTGTGTTCCGTGGGCTTCACGACTGTTTGCTGGCTGGTCACTGCGTTCGTCAGCGCGCCAACCAGCCGCGACCGGCTGATTTCCTTTTACAAAAAGGTGCATCCAGCCGGACCGGGCTGGCTGAAAATTCGCCGGGAAGCTGGCGTCTCGGAAACCGACGCTGCGCTCCATGGCGACCACATGGGCCTCGCCACTTTGGGTTGGATCTCCGGGTGCGCGACGATTTGGTCTTCGCTGTTTGCCATCGGAAATTTTCTTTATGGCCGCATGGAACTCGCATGGATGCTCACCGGCGTTTTTCTGGTTAGCGGAACGGTCTTGTTGCTGGTGATCAATCACCTGTGGACAAACAAACCGGTGCAGCCGAGTCCAATTCCAGAAGAGGCAAAGGTGCAGTCTTAACCCATGAGTTTTCAATTGAGGATTCCCGCGCCGTTGGATCCGGCGTTTCAACCGGCGGTCGTGTTCAACCGCAATTATCTCAAAAAAATCCGGGCCGCCGGAAAATCCGTCCCGCTCGTCATCGGCTTGGAACGCGAAGGCGGCCTGCTTTCGCGTCGCGAAACTCTGGTGAGCGCCGAAGCGGATGCCGAAACTCTCCTCTACGTCGAACGGCTCGTGAAATTTTTGCTGTGGGCGTACGGCGGATGGAAAATCCATTTCGGCGGCCCACAGATTCTAGGCGAACACATTCGCGAGCTTTATTCCGCCGCCGGCGCGCGCGCGTTTGATGTGGAACTGATGGGCCGCGTTTATGAGCGGCCGTTTGAAGTCGCAGTCACAGACGCCGACTCAGTCCCCGCCGAACGCAGCATGGATGCCACGTTGGGCGGGCATCTGGATGGATGCCGCATCGGCTTCGATCTCGGCGCGAGTGATTACAAAATCGCCGCCGTGAAAGACGGCGAAGTCGTTTACACCGACGAATTTCCCTGGAACCCGAAGGACGAAGCGGACCCGCGCTATCATTACGAACATCTCACCACCGGCCTGAAAAAAGCGGCGGCGCATTTACCGCGCGTGGACGCCATTGGCGGCAGTTCCGCCGGCGTGATCGTGAATAATAAGATCATGGTGGCCTCGCTGCTTCGCGCCGTGCCCGCCGCGCGCTTTGAGGAAGCCAAAAATGTTTTCCTGCGCATTCGCGACGAATGGCGCGTGCCACTCGAAGTGGCGAACGACGGCGACGTGACGGCGCTCGCGGGCGCAATGTCGCTGAAAGCGAATGGCCTGCTCGGCGTCGCGATGGGATCCAGCCAGGCGGCGGGTTTTCTCACGCCGCGCGGCGGCATGACCGGCTGGCTGAGCGAATTGGCTTTTGCGCCCGTCGATTACAATCCCAACGCTGCCGCTGATGAATGGTCCGGCGATTGCGGTGTTGGCGTGATGTATTTCTCCCAACAGGCCGTGAACAAATTATTGCCCGCCGCCGATATTGCTTTGCCCCACGAAATGGGCCTGCCGGAGAAGCTCAAGGAAATCCAGAATTTGATGGCCAAAGGCGATGCGCGCGCGAAAAAGATTTACGAAACCATCGGTGTTTACCTGGGCTACACAGTCCCGCATTACGCGGATTTTTATTCGTTCCAGCATCTGCTGCTGCTTGGCCGCGTCACCACCGGCATCGGCGGCGACATCGCGGTCGCAAAAGCCCGCGAAGTATTGGCCGCGGAATTCCCCGAAGTCGCCGAGCGGTTTCAACTGCACGTGCCGGATGAGAAAAGCCGCCGCATCGGCCAGGCCGTCGCCGCCGCCAGCCTGCCGGAACTCAAAAAGTAACTGCCCTCGTAGCACTGACGTGAGGGCGTGTTGGCCAAATTCAAAAGCGGAAAACGTGAAATCCTCCTCGTCCTCGTTCTCCTCCTCGTAATCGAATTTTCCAAACAAATCGAGGACGAGGAGGAGAACGAGACCGAGGGACGAACGCTCCTTCGCGCCCAAAGCTGCTTTGGGCAACACGCCCGTGAGGAGGCTCTGACTACTTTTTCTTAAACAAATTTCCGATGCCTTTGGTGGCATTATTGAGCGTATTGCCGGTGTTCGTGCCCAGCCCTTTGGTGAGGTTTCCGGCGACTTTGCCGATATTGCCCGATTCGGTCGCCACTGTCTGCACCGACTGTTTTTCAATCGCCGAAATCACCTGCTTGGTCAATTCCGTCACCGTGATGCCTTCCGGCCCGGTGCCGAGATTGCTCAAATGAATCGTCGGCAACGGCAGCGTG